>DCUS01000018.1:8354-30970 GCA_002327885.1 Syntrophaceae bacterium UBA2208 | reverse complement strand
ACCAAAAAGATCAAGTGGTTTTTTAAAATTAGACAATTTTATCTTATCAGAGAGAAGGTGATGGATGGTGTTAAAATTTTCATTTTTAGCAATGATGTGTTTTATTTTCATGCCGCTTGCTCCTTTATACGCTCAAGCGGAAAAACCTCTTGTCAAATTAAACCAGTTGATTGAAGAGGCGCTTCAAAACAATCCGGAAATTTCAGCCGCAGAGAAAAAATGGGAAATTTTCAAGGAAAAGATTCCTCAAGCCTCGGCCTTAGAGGATCCGATGCTCGGTCTTGGAGTCGTTAACCTCCCTACCAATTACAGTTTTAAAGAGGAGGATATGACGATGAAAGAAATCTCCATTTCGCAGAGGGTTCCTTTCTATGGGAAGCGGAGACTGATGGGCGAGATGGCGGGTAAGGAAGCAGAGGCGGTTTTTAATGAGATTCAAGAGCGGGCCAACCGAATTATTAAAGAAGTGAAGTCAGCCTATTTCGATCTCTCCCATATTTACCGTACCACCGGAGTCGTCCAGAGAAATAAAAGGATTCTGGAAGATTTTTCCAAGACCGCGGAGACCCGTTATTCCGTTGGTGAAGGGATTCAGCAGGATGTGCTCAAGGCCCATGTGGAAATCTCCAAGATGGTGGATGAGTTGATTATGTTAGGGCAGAGAAAGAGAGCCCTGGAGGCAAGATTGAATTATCACCTGGGCAGGCCACCGGAGACCCAAGTAGATGAACCCGAAGAAATCATTTTCAGGAAGCACCCCTCCGCCATCGATGAGCTTCAGAAGGTGGCCATGGAGGGAAATCCCGTTCTGAGGGGGATGAAGAAAATGATCGAAGCAAAAGAAAAGGCTTATGACCTTGCCAAACGGGAATATTTCCCTGACTTTAATCTCAAGTTTACTTATGGACAGAGAGAGAATGGCCCGGATATGAAGCGCAGGGATATGCTCACAGGGATGATGGAGATCAATATCCCCATTTTCTATAAATCGAAGCAGAATCGGAAAATAGCTGAGACAAAGGCTGACATCCTGAATTGGGAAGCTCAATATCGTTCAATGAAGAACGAGATCTTTTTCATGATAACGGATATGGCCGAAATGAGCCTGCAGAGGGAAAGACAATATGAACTTTATAGAACTGGGATCATTCCACAGGCGAGCCTTCAGGTGAATTCTGCCATGAGCGCTTATCGAGTTGGGAAGGTGGATTTCTTGACGCTACTGGACAGCCAGATGACACTCTATCGATATGAGATCGAGTATCATCAGGCGTTGACCGAATATGAAAAGAGCGTAGCCAATTTGGAGGCCATTGTAGGAAAGCGGCTATTTTGAGAGGGGGAAGGAAAATGAGAAGATGCATTTGGCTCATCCTCTTTTTACTTTTGTTTTGGTTGATCTCCGGTTGTGGAAAGGAGACCGCCCCGCCACAAAGACATCAGGAAAAGGTAAGGCAAGAAGTGGAAAAAACGGATGACATGGACATGAAGGACCTGACCATGGAGTCGATCCAGAAGGAAGGGAAGATGCAGGAGGTAGGGACGGGGACAGTTCAGATCTCTCCGGAGAGACAGCAATTGATCGGAGTCAAATTTGGAACCGTGGAGATGAGATCTTTTGAGAAGCTCATCCGAACCGTGGGGAGGATCGATTATGATGAAAAGAGGATTGTAACGGTTTCCCCGAAGATCGGAGGCTGGATCGAGGACCTCTACGTTGATTTTACGGGTAAGCTTGTCCAAAAGGGAGAACCGCTTCTTACCATCTACAGCCCGGAATTGGTCTCCACCCAAGAAGACTATCTCCTTGCCCTTCGAGCCAAAAAGGAATTGAGCAAGAGTCCATTTCCCGAAGTGGCTGGAAGTGGAAACTCCCTGGTCGATTCGGCCAAGCGGCGTCTCAAGCTCTGGGACATCAGTGACGATCAGATCAAGGCCTTAGAGGAGAGGGGTCAGGTTAAAAAGACACTTACCCTCCATTCCCCTTTCAGCGGGTTTGTCCTGGAAAAGATGGCTTTCAAAGGGATGAATATCACACCGGGTATGGCCCTGTTCAAACTGGCTGACCTCTCCGTGGTCTGGCTGATTGCGGATATCTATGAATATGAACTCCCACTTATCCGATTGGGGCAACGGGCGACGATTCAATTCCCGTATTACCCGGAAGAGTCCTTCATCGGGAGGGCCATCTATATCAATCCCTACTTAGATGCAAATACGCGAACGGCAAAGGTAAGATTTGAGTTTACAAACCCTCACGGGAAGCTTAAGCCCGAAATGTTTGCCAATGTGGAGATGAAGATTCATCTCGGGCAGAAGTTAGCTGTGGCAGAAGGGGCTGTCATTGATACAGGCCTCAGGCAGATCGTTATTTTGGATAAAGGGGATGGCTATTTTGAACCGAGGGAGATCAAAGTTGGGGCAAAGGTGGAAAATTATTATGAGGTGGTTAAAGGGCTCAAGGCTGGAGAACGCGTGGTGACGAGCGCCAATTTTCTCATCGACTCCGAATCGAAGTTTAAAGATGCTGTCGGCGGCATGGGCCATTCGCATTAGTTTGAAGCTGAGGGAATCATAGGGTAAAGAGGAGCAAAGATTGATTGAAAAGATCATAGAGATCTGCGCCAGGAATCGTTTTTTAGTTTTTACCGTTGTCTTGCTGTTAATGCTTGGAGGGGTTTATGCAATAAAGAACATTCCTCTCGACGCTATACCCGATATCTCCGACGTCCAGGTGATTGTCTATACGCCCTGGGAAGGCAGAAGCCCGGACCTCGTCGAAGATCAGGTGACCTACCCCATTGTCTCAGCATTGATCTCCGCACCGAAAGTCAAAACGGTCAGAGGGTTTTCCGATTTTGGATTTTCCTATGTTTATGCCATCTTTGAAGATGGGACAGATATTTACTGGGCAAGGTCCCGGGTACTGGAGTACATGCAGCAGATCACCGGAAGGCTTCCGGAAGGCGTCAATCCAGTGCTCGGTCCGGATGCGTCCGGTGTAGGATGGGTTTATACCTATGCCCTCATCGATGAAAAAGGGAATTATGACCTTGCCTATCTTCGGACCCTTCAAGACTGGTACCTCCGGTATGCCTTGGCGAGCGTGGAGGGTGTCGCAGAGGTTGCGAGTGTTGGAGGATTTGTAAAACAATATCAGATCAGTATCGATCCTAATCGAATGTCAGCCTACGGTCTGTCTATCCGGGGCGTCATGGATCGGGTGAAAATGTCGAATAATGATGTCGAGGGGAGACTTCTGGAGTTTGGCGGCAGAGAGTACATGGTCAGAGGCCGGGGATATATAAAATCTTTGGAGGATATCCGGAAGATTGCTGTGGGCAATAGTCGCGGAACACCGATTCTTCTTCGAGATGTGGCCCAGGTTGCTCTCGGTCCTGAAATCCGAAGGGGAATTGTTGAGCTCAACGGGAAGGGGGAGGTGGTCGGTGGGATTGTGGTGATGCGGTTCGGAGAGAATGCCCTCAATGTTATTGATCGAGTTAAGGCCAAGATCAAAGAGATCGGCCCGGGCCTTCCGGAAGGAGTAAAGGTCATTCCCACCTATGACCGGTCCGAATTGATCCGGCTTTCCATCCAGAACCTCCAGAAGACGCTTCTCACCGAGATCATTGTCGTAAGCCTGGTCATCATTGTCTTTCTTCTTCACTTTCCCTCCGCCCTGGTCCCCATATTTGCCCTTCCAATTGCCGTGGTGGTATCCTTCATCCCTATGTATTTTATGAAATTGACCTCCAATATTATGTCTTTAGGAGGGATTGCCCTTTCCATCGGCGTCCTTGTTGACGCCTCGCTCGTCATGGTGGAAAACGGCTATCGCCACCTCTCGGAGGGGACAGATGAAGATCGCAGACAGAGCACGCGGACCGTTGTCCGGGCCTGTCAACAGGTCGGCCGGGCCATCTTCTTTTCCTTGATTATCATCATCATCTCCTTTGTGCCGGTCTTCATGCTTGAGGCCCAGGAGGGAAGGTTATTCCGGCCTCTTGCCTTCACCAAGACCTTTGCCATGGCGGCTTCATCTATTCTCGCGATTACTCTCGTCCCTGTGTTAATGACGATCTTCTTAAAGGGAAAGCGGCTTAAACCGGAATCAAAAAACCCGGTTTCCAGTTTTTTCAGGCGGCTTTATGAGCCGGTCATCCACTTCGTTTTGAGATTTAAGAAGACCTCGCTCTTTGTCAACTTTCTGGTGATTCCCTTAAGCCTCTTTCTTCTCTTGAGGATTGGAAGCGAGTTCATGCCTCCCCTTTACGAGGGGACGATCTTTTATATGCCCGTCACGAGTCCGGGAATCTCGGTGACCGAGGCCGGAAGGCTTTTATCTGTCCAGGATAAGATTTTAAAAAGTTTTCCCGAGGTCCATACCGTTTTCGGTAAGGCAGGTCGAGCGGAGACCTCAACCGATCCAGCTCCTTTTAGCATGATGGAGACGACCGTCCATCTTAAACCCAAAGATCAATGGACAGAAGTGAAGAAAGATTATTCCTACCTTCCGGAAGGATTAAGACCGGTGGCAGAGAAGATTTTTGGGGCCTATCGAAGACGAACCTATGAAGAACTGGTGGAGGAAATGGACAAAAAGATGCAGTTCCCAGGACTTCAGAATGCGTGGACCATGCCCATCCGGGCGAGGATTGATATGTTGAGCACAGGTATCCGGACACCGATAGGGATCAAGATTTCCGGGCCGGACTTGAAGACGATTGAAGAACTCGGAATCCGCACCGAAATGATTTTGAAGGAGGTGGAGGGCACAAGAAGTGCCTATGCGGAAAGAGTCGCAGGAGGATATTTTGCAGATATCAAGATTAATCGAGATGCAATTGCTCGGTACGGCCTGACGGTCGAAGAGGTTCAGGAAGTGATCCAAACCGCTTTAGGAGGAATGAACATCACCCGAACCATCGAAGGGCGAGAACGTTATCCTGTCAACATTCGTTACTCAAGAGAACTTCGGGATGATATAGAAAAGGTAAAAAGAATTTTGGTTCCCGTAAGAATTGGGGCTTCTTCAGAAAAACAGCAGATGGGGAGTTCTGTATCGGCGGTGGCTCACATTCCATTAGCTCAACTGGCTGATGTCAGTGTGACAACAGGACCAGCCATGATTCGTGATGAGGATGCCATGCTGACCGGCTATGTCTATGTGGATGTGACCGGAAGGGATATCGGTGGATATGTGGAGGAGTCAAAGAGGGTGGTTCAGGAAAAGTTGAAACTCCCCACAGGATATTCCCTTTCGTGGAGCGGCCAGTATGAGTTTCAAGTCAGAGCGAAGGAGCGTTTAAAAATCCTGATGCCCATTGTCTTCTTCATCATCTTTATTCTTCTCTATATGACATTCCATTCGATTGCAGAGTCAATTATCCTGATGGTTGCCGTCCTCTATGCCATGACTGGGGGCGTCATCCTCCAGTACCTCCTCGGATACAATTTCAGTGTGGCGGTCTGGGTGGGGTACATTGCCCTCTATGGTATTGCGGTAGAGACCGGTGTGGTGATGATTGTCTATCTCCACGAGGCCTTAAATGAGCGGTTGATGAAAGGTGAAGTGAGTAGGCAGGATATTCATGAGGCGACGATCGAAGGGTCCGTTCTTCGGCTTCGACCAAAATTGATGACCGTTGGGACGACGCTAATCGCTTTGGTCCCCATCATGTGGTCCTCCGGCGTGGGCGCGGATGTGATGAAGCCCATTGCCGCTCCGATTATCGGAGGCCTTTTAACCTCAACCATCCATGTTCTCATCATTACCCCCGTTATTTTTGCTTTGGTGAAGGAGAGACAGTTGAAGAAGGGAAAGTTGAAGATAGCCGAAATAAAGATTTAATCAATTATTTCAAAGCGTTCGCCGAACTTCCTTGAATTAACGATAACAGTGAATATATTTAAGAGAGGAGATGCTTAAAAGGGTTAGAATGATCTAAGGGGAAAATTTTATAGGAGGGTTATGTCATGAAAAAAATGATTCTAATTTTTGGGGTGTTGACTTTAAGTTTTTTTAACTTTACAGCGCCTTCTCTGGCTCAGCATACCCATGGGCATGGGGCGACGTCGATGAAGATGGATACCCGGGAGGTTATCGTTGAGGGCGTCAAAGTTATTTTTCAAATTATGAATAATGAAGAGCATCAGAAAATGCTAAAAGACATGAAGATGAAAGAAGATATTGAGCCTGGGACAACCCACAATATTACAGTGACCCTTAAAGACGAAAAGGCTCAAAAAGAGATTACCAACGCTCAGGTCAACATGAAATTGGTTGATCCGAAGGGAAAAGATCAGGTCAAGGCCCTGAAATATGAAGGGGAGATGAAAAGTTATGATGGCTATTTCAACCTTCCGGACAAGGGAAAATATCAGGTAATGATTCTTTTTAAGGTGGGAGAACAGAAGAAGACAGCGGGAATATACTATGAAATAAGATGAGAATCACCGAGCACCAAATTCCAATAACCAAACAATTCCAATCATTAATACCCAAACATGATTCCTATTTATGATGAATTCGTAAAAAGTCCGACCACGTGTCATTGCGAGGAGCTTAGTGACGAAGCAATCCCATAAAATCAAGCACTTACAGAATACGAGATTGCTTCGCTTCGCTCGCAAAGACCACTTTAGAGACTTTTTACGAGACCATCATTTATGAATTTGGGAAATTGGTGATGGGTTATTATTTGGAGCTTGGGATTTGGTGATTGGAATTTTAGTGGAGAACAATATTGATGGAATCAAACGGTTCTAAAGAGAAACTGGAACGTATTGACCTTCCCATTACTGGAATGTCCTGTGCCAGTTGTGCGGTGAAGATCGAAAAAGGATTGGCCAAAGTTGAAGGTGTTTCTCAAGCGACGGTTAACTTTGCAGCAGAGAAAGCCACTGTTTTATTCAACCCTAACAGGACCGATGTTTCCCATTTAATCAACAAGGTGAAGGACCTCGGCTATGAGGCAAAAGTGCGAAAAGCAATTCTCCCCATCAAGGGGATGACCTGTGCAAGCTGTGTTAAAAAAGTGGAAAAGGCTCTGAGCTCTGTAAAAGGAGTGGTTCAAACAAGTGTTAATTTTGCCACCGAAAGGGCTTCGGTTGAGTACATTCCTGAAGAGGTGTCCCTCTGGGATCTCAAAAAAGCTGTTGAAGAAGCAGGTTATCAGGTTCTCGAAGTCAAATTCGGAGACTCGACTCTACGAGAGGAGGATATTGTTGAAAAGGAAAGGCTTGTCAGGGAAGCGGAGGTCCTTAAGCTAAAGCAAAAATTCATTATCGGTGCTGTTCTCCTCGTCCCCATCCTGATTCTTATGTACGGTGCCTCGCTTCTAAAAAAAGGAATTGGCCTATCCCATGAGACAAATTTCTTTATTCAATTTCTATTGGCCACCCCTGTCCAATTCTGGGCGGGCTGGCAGTTCTATGTCGGGTTCTGGAAAGCAGCCAAACATAAGACGAGCGACATGAACACGTTGATCGCTGTAGGGACCTCGGCAGCTTATCTCTACAGCCTGATCGTGACATTTGCTCCCCACCTGATCATGGTCAAAGGCCTGATGATGGATGTCTATTTTGACACCTCCGCAGCCATCATNNATTAAAAAATTAATCGGCCTTCGGCCCAGGACAGCCAGGGTTGTCCGGGATGGAAGTGAAGTGGATGTTCCGATTGAAGAAGTCTCGATAGGGGATACTGTCATGGTTCGTCCCGGGGAAAAAATTCCTGCGGATGGAATCGTCAGAGAGGGTTACTCCTCTGTGGATGAATCCATGGTGACCGGGGAATCCTTACCCGTTGAGAAGAAGGGCGGTGATTCCGTAATTGGCGCAACGATCAATAAGACCGGAACATTTAAATTTGAGGCAACCAAGGTTGGAAAGGATACGGTTCTTGCTCAGATTGTCCGATTGGTTCAGGAGGCCCAGGGATCAAAACCTCCGATCGCCCGGATGGTCGATGTGATTGCCAGCTATTTTGTCCCGGTTGTCATCTTCATTGCCTTCGTCACATTCATGGTTTGGTATTTCTTCGGTCCTCACCCAGCCCTCACCTACGCCTTTCTTAACTTTGTAGCTGTGCTTATCATCGCCTGTCCTTGTGCTTTGGGATTGGCGACTCCTACCTCCATCATGGTTGGGACGGGAAAGGGCGCCGAGAATGGAATTTTGATTCGAGGGGCGGAGGCTCTGGAGACAGCGCATCAATTGAATACGATCGTTTTGGATAAGACAGGGACATTGACGAAGGGAGAACCATCGGTGACGGATATTATTGAATCTGATCGGTATACTAAAAAAGAAATTCTGACCCTGGCGGCTTCAGCCGAAAAGGGATCCGAGCATCCTTTGGGTGAGGCGATTGTGAGAAAGGCAAGAGAGGAGGATTTATCGGTTCTTGATCCGAAAGACTTTCAAGCCATTGCAGGCCATGGGATAGAGGCGACCGTCGATTCAAGAAAAATCCTCCTGGGAAATTTAAGACTGATGGAAGAGAAGAAGGTGGTTTTGAAGGGTTTATTGAATAAAGCAGAACAACTTTCCAATGAAGGGAAGACGCCGATGTTTTTGGCAGTGGAGGGAGAAGGAGCCGGAATCATTGCTGTCGCAGATACGTTGAAGGAGAATTCTAAGGAAGCGGTAAAAGCGCTTCACCGGATGGGATTGGAAGTGGTGATGCTCACCGGTGATAACCAGCGAACGGCTAAAGCTATTGCAAGTCAGATTGGAGTTGACCGGGTACTGGCAGAAGTTCTTCCTGAGATGAAGGCAGAAGAGGTCAGGCGGCTTCAGGCGGAAGGCAGAAAGGTTGGGATGGTGGGAGATGGCATCAATGATGCGCCTGCCTTGGCGCAGGCCAATGTGGGAATAGCCATTGGAACAGGAACCGATGTGGCGATGGAATCTTCAGATATTACATTGATCGGCGGGGACTTAAGAGGGATCGTGACTGCCATTGGATTAAGTAAGGCGACCATTCGGAATATCAAGCAGAACCTCTTCTGGGCTTTTGCTTATAATACAATACTCATCCCCGTGGCCGCAGGTGTTCTTTTTCCATTTTTCGGAATTCTTCTCAACCCCATCTTTGCTGCAGGAGCGATGGCGCTTTCGTCGGTTACGGTCGTTTCGAATGCACTGAGACTCAGAAGGTTTAAATCGCCAATATGAAAGAAAGGAGAATCCTATGACCACTTTTTTTGATGACAACTCGTTATCAATCGGCAACACCCCCATGGTTAAAATAAACAGAATGGCTCAAGGACTTAAGGCCATCATCCTGGCCAAGATCGAAAGCCGTAATCCCGCTTATTCCGTCAAGTGCCGGATCGGATCGAGTATGATCTGGACAGCGGAGAAACAGGGGTTACTCAAGCCCGGGATGGAGATTATCGAGCCGACGAGCGGAAACACAGGCATTGCCCTGGCTTATGTTGCTGCCGCAAGAGGGTATAAACTGAGTGTCACCATGCCCGAGACCATGTCTATGGAGAGGAGGAAAGTTCTCGCCATTCTTGGGGCAAACATTATCCTGACGCCAGGGGCCAAGGGGATGAGAGGGGCGGTTGAAGAGGCCGAACGGATTTCAGGGACGAGTCCCAATTATTACCTGCCTCAACAATTTAAAAATCCTGCCAATCCGGAAATTCATTTTAAGACCACCGGTCCGGAGATCTGGGAGCAGACGAACGGCGGGATAGATGTGCTGGTCTCCGGGGTCGGAACTGGAGGAACGATTTCAGGCGTTTCACGATATATCAAGCTTGAAAGGAAGAAGAAAATGATCAGCGTTGCCGTGGAACCTGCTGAGAGTCCTGTCATTAAACAGCGTCTTGCGGGGCAGGAGCTCAAGCCCGGTCCTCACAAGATTCAGGGAATTGGCGCTGGATTCATTCCGGATACTCTGGATTTGTCCGTCGTGGACCGCGTCGAGCAGGTGACGAGTGAAGAGGCGATCGAACATGCCAGGCGACTCTCCCGCGAGGAAGGAATTCTTTCAGGCATCAGTTGCGGCGCGGCGATTGCCGTCGCTCTCAAGCTTGCGAGGAGCGGTGAATTCGATGGGAAGACCATTGTGGCGGTCCTTCCGGATTCGGGCGAACGTTATCTTAGCGGGCCTTTGTTCGAAGGGCTTTTCGACGAAGCCGGTCTTCCCAGGATATAGAAATAGTATTTGTAGTTTAGCCTTTCCGGGCTTATAAATGAAAGGGGGAAAGAAATATGATTTCAGGAAGACAATTCATCATAAAAGGATTCTCCGTCGGCCTTCTCATCCTATTCATCACTTTTTTGACTGTCGGGCAGGTCTTCTCCATTACGGAGGATGAAAAAAATAATATCACCGTCTATGAGAAGGTGGCAGATGGGGTGGTCAATGTTACCAGTACTGCCGTGCAACTGGATTTTTTCTTTAATGCCTTTCCGACTCAGGGAGCCGGGTCCGGCTCCCTGATCGATACGAAAGGTCATATTTTGACTAACTATCATGTCGTGGCCAACGCCCAAAAATTAGAAGTGACCTTGGCAGATGGATCGAAATGGCCTGCCAAATTGATTGGGTCGGACCCGGACAATGACCTTGCCGTGATCAAGATTGATGCCCCTATAGAAAAATTGAAGGTGATTCAAATGGGAGATTCAAAAGGTTTGAGAATCGGGCAGAAAGTTCTGGCCATCGGCAATCCTTTTGGCCTCCAGAGGACATTGACCACAGGGATTATTAGTTCTCTGGGTCGGACAATCCGCTCCGAAGCGGGAACCCTCATCGATGATGTCATCCAGACCGATGCCGCCATCAATCCGGGAAACTCCGGAGGTCCCCTGCTCAACTCAGAGGGAGAAATTGTTGGAATCAATAGTGCCATCATCAGTCCAACCGGTGGAAATGTGGGTATTGGTTTTGCCATTCCCGTGAATACGGCAAAAAAAGTGATTCCTGAACTTATTTCAAAGGGTTATGTGACTTATCCTTACATCGGAGCCACCATCCAGTCTCTCATCCCGGAAATGGCCAAATATCTCAAGCTTAAAATAGAACGAGGAGCGATGATTTCGGAAGTGGTAAAGGGCGGCCCCGCTGACAAGGCCGGTCTGAAAGGGGGAGATCAGCGGGTTCAGGTCGGCAATATGATTTTGCTCGTGGGGGGAGATATTGTGGTCAAAGCGGATCAACGAGAGGTGAAAACGAATGATGAATTCATCCAGATTATTCGGGAAAAGAAGCCGGGAGATACGATTCTCCTCAAAATATTTCGTAAAGACAATTTTATAGACTTGAAGGTGACTCTTGGAGAGCGGCCGAGAAAGAAATAACCTTTTCTTTAAAATTGGATTTCAAATTAAAGGTTTGAGAATTTTCAGTTTAAGATCTGTATTAAATAATGAATGATCCTTTTTATATTCAATGGCACATCACTAACCTTTGCAATCTCCGTTGCAAACATTGCTATCAGGATGATTTTTCAAAGAGAAACGATTTAGATTGGTCAGGGCTTAAAAAGGTATCTGAGAACTTCCTCTATACTTTAAAGGAGTGGAATCAAAAAGCCTCTATCCATCTCACGGGTGGCGAACCCCTGTTAAAACCCGAGCTGTTTCCTCTTCTCAATGATTTAGACCAACAACCAGGGGTTGAAGAGTTGGGGCTCATCACCAACGGGGTTCTCATTGATCGCGATTTAATCGAGCGGCTTTCCGAATTTCCAAAACTTAAAAAAATAAAGGTCTCCTTAGAGGGGGCGGATATGGAGACGAATGATGCCATCCGCCAAAAGGGAACTTTTGGAAAGGTGATACAAAATCTTTCATTGATCGAAAAGGGGAATAGATTTGAAATCTTTTTAATGTTCACGGTCATGAAAAGGAATTTTAAAGGTCTGTTTTCATTTTTTAAGCTCTGTCGGGATTCGGGCGTTGATGGATTGATCATTGAACGGTTTATTCCTTTAGGCAGGGGAAACGGCATCATGAACGAAGTCCTGAGCCGGGAGGAATGGAAGAAAATGATGGGGATGCTTCTGGATATTTTCCCAACCGATGGGGAAAATGACTCCTTTCTCCCTTACCAAGCTTTTCAAATTCGATTTAATGAGGAGGAACCGGAGCTCCTGGGGGCGCCTTGTGTGATCGGAGTGGATGGTCTTTGCGTCATGCCGGAGGGGAATGTTTATCCTTGCCGGAGGTTTCCCATTTCAATAGGGAACCTTTACTCCACTCCCTTAAAACAGATATGGGAGGAATCAAAACTCTTAAAGGAACTGAGAGAAAAAGGGAACCTGAAAGGCAAATGCGGAACCTGCGAGATGAAAGATTGCAGGGGTTGCCGAAGCTTGACCCTTGCCTTGACCGGTGACTATCTTGGGGAAGACCCCCATTGTTGGTATGAGTCATCGATGGCAGCTAACTTTTGTCCTGTTAATAAAAATTATTTTTAATGTTGACAAAAAACATGTTTATGGTTTGATAAAAAAAGCAGGAGGGTCATCGGTGACCGAATCAATTTTAAACGGAAAGAAAATTCTCGCGGTAGATGACGAACCGGATGTCCTGTCGGTTTTAGAAGAGGAAATCCTGGGAGACGCCCCGAAATGTAAATTTGAAAAAGCCACCACCTATGAGGAAGCGGCCAAGAAATTAAAGTCCGAAACCTATGACGTGGTTATTCTCGACATCATGGGGGTACGCGGCTTCGACTTATTGGACTTGGCTGTGAGGAAAAATTTTCGAGTGGCGATGCTGACCGCCCATGCCCTTACCCCTGAGGACTTGAAACGATCTTTTGAAATGAAAGCGCGGGCCTATCTTCCCAAAGAGAAGCTGGGAGAGGTTGTTCCTTTCCTTGAAGATGTTTTGAAATATGACTATTTACCCGGATGGAGACGCCTGATGAATAAATTGGGAGGGTATTTCAAGGCCCGATGGGGAAAATACTGGCAGAAGGCCGAAGCCAATTTCTGGGAGGATTTCGAGAAAATAACTTCCTCTAAATGGTAAGAGGGGAGAATGGGTTTCTCTTTTCTTTGAATAACTTCGGGTGAGGTGGCGAATATGAATCCATTTAAAAGATTGTTAAACTATGAGATTTATGGTAGTATCCCAGCCTAAATTTCAAAGGAGGTAAGTCTTTTATGGAGATCCGGGACGTTTTGAAAAAGATTCAAAAAACCGAGACCCCCAAGGTGAACAAAGTAGCCGTGGCCTACTCCGGAGGGCTGGATTCTTCACTTGCCATTGAGTTGCTCAGAAGAAAATATAAAGCCAAAAAGATTCTTCCCATTACGATTGATGTCGGCCAGGGGGGAGAGGAGATTCGGGAAGGCCAGAGGAAAGCGAAAATCCTTAAAATCAAACCTCTCTTTTTCGATCTTCGCAAGGAATTTACCGAGGTCTGGATCGCACGGGCCATTCAGGCCAACTCGGATTATCTGGGTTATCCTGTTTCCACTTCCATGACGAGGCAGATCGTCGCGCGAAAGGTAGCCGAGGTCGCCCGGGCGCAGGGTTGTGATGCTATCCTTGAAGGTTCAAGCGGAAAGGGAAATGATCAGTATCGCATGCACAATGTCTTCAAGATGTTTGCCCCTGAGCTGAAAATCCTTGTCCCGGTGCGAGATTTCGATTTAACCCGGTTGGAAGAGGAGGCATTGTGTCGGGCGTGGGGTGTTCCTGTGATGGAGATGATTACCGGGGGAGATGATAAGACGATGTGGTGTCGATCCATCGCCAGCGGGGCGATTGATTTGAATCAGCCGCTCCCGGGCGATATTTGGATGTGGTACCGGCCCATCGAAAACGCTCCTGATGAACCTTCCTTCATCACCCTGGAGTTCGAAAAAGGAATCCCCGCCAAATTAAATGGGAAGCGGAGACCTCTTGGAGAGATCATCCCGGCCCTGAACATCATCGGCGGGATGCATTCCATCGGAAGGATTGACATGTTTGAAGATGGGATCATGGATCTGAAGAGCCGGGAGGTTTACGAGGCCCCCGGCGCGGCGATTCTCCTCAAACTTCATCGAGACCTGGAACAATTCTGCCTCACCAAAGACGAGATCCAGATGAAGAAAGGGATCGATCAGAAGTGGGCCTACCTGATCTACCATGGCATGGCTTACCATCCATTACGATATGATCTGGACGCTTTTATCGAGCAGTCTCAGAAAGTGGTCAACGGCAAATATAGAATCAAACTTTTTAAGGGAAACATAGAAATCGTCTACCGAGAATCCAAGACAAGCCTCTTCTCCCCGGAGATCCGTTCCATTAAATCCACGGGTTTTGATCAGAGACGCTGCGCCGATGCCGCATTCATTCGCGGGCTTCCCTTTGAAATATTAGCCAAAAGGAAAACAAAATAGCGGGGGTGGTTCGATGAAGATTGATAAATTATGGGGCGGGCGGTTTGAAGAACTGCCCTCCAGGGAGATGGTCGATTTTCTTTCGGGGAGAGATGTCAGAGGGATCCCTCCATGTGATGAACGATTAATTCCTTATGATCTCTGGGGAAACCGGGCCCACGTCCTCATGCTGTGTCGTCAGGGGATCCTCTCCAAAACAGATGGAAAGAAGATTCTCAAGGGATTAAGAGAATTAGAAACGCTTCATCAAAAAGGAAAGTTTGGATTGGATGCTTCGAAGGAGGATGTCCACTCCAACATCGAGAGTTTCCTGATTGAGCGATTGGGCATTGAATTTGGGGGAAAGATCCATACCGGGAGAAGTCGAAATGACCAGATCGTCCTCGACATGCATCTTTATCTTCGGGACCGGGTTTTGGAATTTGTCGAAGGCTTGATTGGTTTAACGGAGGCAATTCTCCGGAAGGGTGAAGAGCACCGTTCAACCATCATGCCTGGCTATACCCATCACCAGCATGCCGTCGTCACCACTTTCGGTCATCTCCTCCTTTCTTTCGCCGGATCCCTTGGGCGAGATCATCAGAGATTTGCACGGTGGTTCGATCTCTTTAATAAAAATCCTTTGGGAGCGGCAGCGGGCTACGGGACAACTTTTAACCTGGATCGGCAACTGACCTCCCGGCTCCTCGGATTTGATGGACCCACGGAGAATGTGACGGATCCCATTACCCAGCGATGGGAGCCCGAAGCGGAGATGGCCTATGATGTGGCGGTGATGATGGATCATCTCTCTACGATCGCCCAGACCTTCATTCTTTTATCCACCCCCGAATTTAATATGATCCGATTGAATGATCGGCATTGCACCGGCAGTTCGATCATGCCGCAGAAGCGAAACCCCTGTTCCTTAGAAGCGATCAAAGCAAAGACCTCTTTTGCTCATGGAATGCTGGTCAGCCTCCTCTCCGCAGGCAAGTCTCTCTTCATGGGATACAACCGGGATACCCAATGGACCAAGTATTGGATCATGGACTTGATCGATGAATCCAAACCCGCCCTTTCGGTGATGACCGAAGTCATTGAGCTTCTTCGAGTCCATAAAACTCAGATGCTTCAGCAGGCCCAGGAGGAGTTTGTCGGAGCGACCTCCTTGATGGAATGGATGGTCCGTCACGGGTCCCTCCCGCTGCGAAAGGCAAAGATGGTGTTGGAGAAGGCGGTCAAATATTCCGAGAAAGAAGGGAGCGGGAAGGTTTCTTATCAAAGTTTAAAGACAGCCCTCGCTGAGATGAAGGTGAATATTCCAATCACAGAAAAAGCGGTGGAGGAAATGCAAAGACCGGAAAAAATATTGTCTCAGACCCCGTCCATCGGGACACCGTCGGAGAAAAGGATCAAAGAGAATATTGGGGCACTTCAAAAGAAGGTTCGAATGAACAAGAATTGGCTCCTCCATCAACGAAAGAATATTGAAAAATCAAAAACGTTGATGTTCAAAATGGAGAAACAGCTGGGATGTTAAGGTTTCATCAATGGGCTATGGAAGGATGACGGATAGGGAGTGGGAGTCTATCAGGAAAATAGTGGGATCGGAAAGGGTCTCCATGGGTGAATCGATCCTTGACCTCCATAGCAAAGATGAGTCGTTTCATCAGAGGCGAAGGCCCGATGTGGTGGTTTGGCCAATCCGGACGGAAGAGATCAGCGAGATTCTCAAAATGGCCAATGAGAAGCGGATCCCTGTCACGCCCTGGGGTGCCGGGACGAGTTTAGAAGGGAATCCCATCCCCGTTGAGGGAGGGATTGTTTTAGATCTCCAGCAAATGAACCACATCCACGAGATCAGAAAAGAGGACCTGCAAGTCCGTGTTGAACCAGGAGTCATCTATAAAGAATTAAATAAAACCCTTTCCCGTTACGGCCTCTTCTTTCCACCTGACCCCGGGGCGTCAGCAACCATTGGGGGGATGATCGGGAATAATGCCAGCGGGATCAGGACGATTAAATACGGATCGACCAAAGATTTTGTTCTTGGCATGGTCGTCGTCCTTCCTTCCGGAGAGGTCATCCGGGTCGGGACGAATGCGGTGAAGACATCGTCTGGCTATGATCTCTGCCGTCTCTTTGTCGGTTCGGAAGGGACATTGGGGGTGGTGACAGAAGTCAACCTTCGTTTGACGGGTCTCCCTGCAGAGTTCATGGCTGCGGTGGCGCAATTCCATTCCATTCGCGAAGCCACGGATACCGTCTTCCAAATCATGTGTTCCGGACTCTCTCCGGCCGCGCTGGAATTTCTGGATGCTCCGACCGTTCAGGTCGTTAACCAATTTAAAAAGCTCTCGCTGGGAGAAAAACCCACGCTTTTTATTGAGTTTCACGGGGCAAGCGCCACTGGTTTGAAAGAAGAGCTGGAGATGATCAAAGAGATTTGCCAGGAGAATCAATCCTTTCAATTCGATTCTGGTATCGGAAGGGAGGAACGAAACCGTCTCTGGGAGGCGCGGTATGGTGTCCGTGAATCCATCAAGGTCAATAACCCTGGTTTTACTCCTCTTGTGATCGATACGGCTGTTCCCATTTCAAAATATTCAGAGATGGTGGAATGGGGTCAGAAAGTGGTTAAGAAGAAAGGGTTGAAAGGATATGCCTTTGGCCATGCGGGAAGCGGCAACCTCCATATGGAAATTTTAGGGATTCCTGAAGAAAAGGCCCAGTGGCAGAGGGTTCGAGAGGCCGAGGAGGAGATTGTTCATTTTGCGCTGGAATGCGGTGGGACGGCGACCGGAGAGCACGGCGTTGGGATCGGGAAAAAGAAGTTTATGAAGAAAGAGCATGGCAAAAGCCTCGCCTTGATGAAACAGATCAAAAAACTTTTAGATCCCAACGGCATCATGAACCCGGGTAAAATTTTCGATTAGCTTCGCCAATAAAAAAAATCATATTTTTCTCTCATGATTCAATTTAACTTCTTCCTCCAGATTTTTCTCGCCGTTTTTTTATTAAGGTCTGCGACTCAAATTTATCTTAATCGACTGAATATTTCTTGCCTCCGGCGGCATGGGAAAACAGTCCCGGAAATTTTGCGGGATACCCTCGGCCCGGAGAAGCTTAAAAAAATTTCTGATTATACCGCGGAATCTGAAAATTTCGGCACCATAACCAATCTGTTGAATCAAGGGGTCTTCCTGGCCGTTTTACTTTCCGGATTCTTGCCCTGGCTGGTCAGGACCATCAGCCGCTGGGACTATGGACTGATGGGTAGCGGCTTAATTTTCTTCGCTGTCCTTTCAATGATGACTCATTTGTTACGAATTCCTTTCGGCCTTTATGAGACATTTGTGATCGAGGAGCGTTATGGATTTAATGTGATGAACTTCAAGATTTGGATTTCAGACCTATTGAAAAGTCTCGTCATCGCAACCATTTTGGGCGGGTTGCTTCTCGGTCTCCTCCTGGCCTTGGTCATTTATGGAGGAGAAGCTTGGTGGGTTTGGGCATGGGTAGGGGTCGGCGGGTTTGAATTCATCTTGCTATGGCTATTTCCTGTGCTGATTCTTCCCCTGTTTAATAAATTTGATCCGATTGATAATAAGGGGTTGGAGGATCGTATCGGGAGTTTGATGGGAAAAGTCGGAATCCGCCCGAAAGGAATTTTTAGGATAGACGCCAGCAAGCGAAGCAAACATACCAATGCTTTTTTTGTTGGAATGGGTCGAACGAAACGCATTGTCCTCTATGACACCCTCCTGGCTTCCCACTCTGAAGAAGAGATTCTGGCTGTTCTGGCCCATGAGGCAGGACACTGGAAGAAAAAGCATATCCTCCGGATGCTTGTCCCTTTAGAAATATTGTCCTTTGTCTCGTTTTATGCCGTGGACAAACTCCTGCACTGGCCGTTGCTTTATGAAACCTTCGGGTTTCAAGAACCGGTGGTCTATGTCGGATTATTTCTCGTCGGGGCTTTTTTCAGCCTAATGGGTTATTTTGCTCAGCCATTGGAGTCCGCCATCTCCCGGAAATTTGAACGGGAAGCAGACCGTTTCGCATTGGAGTTGATGGGGTCGGGAGAACCCATGCGCTCTGCATTGAAGCGGCTTGCGGTTGACAACTTGGCGAATCTGAGCCCTCACCCCGTTTACGCATGGTTCTATTACTCCCACCCTCCTTTGCTCGAACGCATGGAAAGACTCTCCCAACCAGCAGGCAGTAAGCAGATAGCAGAAGGCAGACGATTCAATAAAAAGAAGGAGAAAAAACATGGATCTCAGAGTATTTGAGAAGTTGGATTCCCCAACCCTTAAAAATTATATTCAATTCTTACTCTGGCATTACCGGGTGATGGATTCCTTCTGGTATCTTTATATCACAGAAAAATTCGGTCAACCGGTTGCAGATGAGTTGAATGAGAAGGTGTGGGGCCGTATCGCTGGGATGGGGGCGAAAGACCTTGTGAAGCGGTTTAAGATTCAGGGACAGGGGCTTTCGAGTTTACTCAAAGCCATGCAATACTGGCCATGGACGATCATCGTTGGTTACCAGGTTGAGGAGAAAGAGGAGGAAGTGATCCTTACTGTACCGAGCTGCATTACTCAGGAGGCCAGGTTGAAACGTGGTTTGGAGGAATATCCCTGCCGGGAGATGCACCGGGCGGAATTCGAGAATTTTGCATGGGAGGTCGATCCGCGAATCCAGGTGGAGTGTCTTTTCGCTCCCCCCGATCCCCATCCCCAAGACATGTTCTGCAAGTGGAGGTTTACCTTAAAAGGTTAAAGAAATTCTTTGGGGCATGGGATAAATAAAAATCAAATACCTTGTTACTGTTGCCCAAATAGGTTGTATTTGAACCAGCGCATCCTATCTTCGGTCTCCCTTGACACCCTTCTTGCGGCGCATTATAATCTGGACAGACTAGACAGGAGGGCAACCATGGCACGCGTGTGGCAGATCCAGGAAGCGAAAAATAAGCTAAGCGAAGTCTTAGACGAAGCCATTAGGCACGGTCCGCAGATTATTACCAAGCGTGGTGTCGAAACCGTCATTGTGCTTTCCTATGCTGAATATCGCAGGGTGATGCTGAGCAAGAAAAAGCTCTCTGACTTCTTCCGTGAGTCCCCGTTGGCTGAAGTCGACCTTGATCTTAGACGTGACAAGAGTGGCCCGAGAGTTAATATAGCCCCATGAGTTACTTGCTTGACACCAATGTCATTTCTGAACTCATTTCGAAGCGACCGAACAAGAGAGTTGTGGAGTGGCTTGATTGTCTCGACCCAAACACAATCTACCTGAGTGTCATCACGATTGGCGAAATACGGAAAGGTATCGAGAAACTCCCGCCTTCGAAACGGAGAGAAAGGATCAAAGAATGGCTCGAAAGTGATTTGTTGCTCCGATTCCAGGGAAGAATTCTTGAAATCACGAAAGAAGTGATGTTGATCTGGGGAGAACTCACCGGACGTTTAGAAAGAGAAGGACGACCGATCACAGCCATTGACTCACTGGTCGCTGCGGTTGCACTTCAGGGAAATTATCGCCTTGTCACTCGAAATGAACATGATTTTCGGTACACGGGAGTGACGATTGTCAATCCATGGAAAGAACCGTAAAACAAAATTGTGATTCTTCTTTCCTCCACCTTCAATCTGTAAGGTTGTTTTAGAACCAAAGTTCCCCCACTTTAACAGCTAAAAGGAAGGGTAGAGGAACTGTTTTGAGCGATAGCGGAGCAATATGATTTGGCGCGCAAGTAAAAAGGTATTTCTTCTTTGAAATGAAGTCCATTCAGGACACTCAGGCCATATGCCGTTCTTCCTTTTCGAGATGTTCTTTAATCCACATCCTGAGTAGCGAAGTATAGCTTAACCCCTTACGTTCAGCGATCTTTTCCACCGATTTAATATCATCTGGATCAAGCCTCACGGCAACGGTCTTCTTGGGCCTTCTGACGAATTTTATCCCGGTTTCCTTTGTATCTTTGTAATAGTCCTGGAAACTGTTCGTTCCCCAGAATCTTGCCGTTTCTTCATCCGCCTTAAATTTTGGTATTTTTTTCATAATTATTTGCCTCTTGTCTTGAAATAGGTCTTCTCCCATTCGTTCATATCTCTTCCTGTAATCGCCCTGACCTCCCCCTGCCTCATAAATCTCACTACGACAAAAAGAAATCTCCCGGAATAAGTTTTCCCAAAAACATAATGCAGATTTTCTCTCCCCGGCCTGATCAATGGAATCTCTTCCTCATTGAAACAAACTTCTTCCACTTCCTCTGGCCCGAGCATATGTCTTGCTACATGCTCGATGCTTTTATCGGTCCATTTAATAGAACTTATCGTTTTCATTTAGATTCCCTAAATCATCAGGGCTATCGACAACGATGATTTTTATGATAAACAAACGTATTGCATTTGTCAATATTCGAACAAAATATTTTCCTTGACACTATTATTTAGTATGCTAAATATTAGCATATAGAGATATATCCAAGAGGTTCGATGATGTCCATTGAAGACCGGCTTATATTTTTAATCTCGAAGGTATGTCAGAAACTTATCGTCAATCTTCAAAAAGCCTTTTCCGAAAATGGTATAGAGGTGACCCCGATCCAGGTCATGCTTCTCTTTTTTCTTCAAAAGAATGATGGGTCAAGTCTGACTCAAATCAGTCAAGGGTTGATGTTAGAGAATCCGACGGTGACAGGTTTGATTGACCGATTGGAAAAATTGGGATATGTAAAACGTTCTGACCACCCGAATGATCGGCGTGTCTACTTAGTTCATCTGACTGAAAAGGGGAAAAAGGTGGCTAACAGGGCATTGCCGATCGTCAAAAAGTTGAACAAAGAAATAAAGAAGGGGTATTCAAAGGAAGAAATCGAGAATTTCAAAATGGTGTTGATAGGGGCTTTTAATAAATTCTGATCAGGAGGATCTATATGAAAGAGTTCATTGAAGAGATAAAAAGATTTTTCTCTGAAAAACATATTCCTGTCTTTGGCGTTACCAATGCCAGGTCACTTGAAAACGAACCTTCAGGACACAGGCCTTCTGATATGCTTGATTCGGTAAAAAGCATCCTCTGCCTGGGGATGCCTGTTCCCAAGGGAATATTCAAATGCAGGGAAAGATCGGAATGGATGTACTGGAGAGCTGCCTGTATTTACTACCGGAACATAGATATGGTTTTGATGCGGGTTTGTAACATCATCGAAGAGAAAGGTGAAGTTGCCGCGCCTGTCTATGGCTGTTTCCCTTATGACGTAAAGGGAAAGGGGGATTTTTGGGGTTATATCGGTTTGGTAAAAATAGCTGAAGCAGTGGGTATTGGAAAAATAGGAAAGAACGGGTTACTTTTCAATTCTAAATACGGACCCAGGTTGTTGCTGGGAGGAATTGTCACGACAGCCTCATTACCCACTATTGCTTGGCCAGAGAAGGATGAGAGGGGATGTCCTGAAGATTGCTGCATTTGCCAAGAAAAGTGTCCGGTCAAGGCCATTGATAAAAGAGGGAAGGTGAATCGGGTTGCGTGCATTAGGCATTCGATGAAAAGCCCTATCTTTTCAAATTTAATGAAGGCCGATAACCTCGGTTCAGAAGACGCTCAGATGATCAATCATGTTACGGCAGTGGATGACCATTCCATGTATCGATGTATTCAATGCGTCTCCGCGTGTCCTTATATATGGATCCCATTGTGCCCCCCCTCCCTCCCCCCTCTGAGGGCGAAGGTGGGGGGCTTACTTTAAGGAGAGAGAATGATGAGCGAATGGCGAAAAACATCTTGTGTGCTGTGTTACAACAACTGCGGCCTTGAAGTGGTCACCGAGGGCAGCAAGATCATCAAGGTGAGGGGTGAAAAGGAAAATCCCCGTTCACAGGGTTATCTTTGCAGAAAAGGAGCGAACATCGCCTATTTTCAAAATAACCCGGAGAGACTGAGGTTTCCCCTCAAAAAAAATGGGGATCGCTTTGAACGCATTTCATGGGATCAAGCCCTGGATGAAATAGCGGTCAAGCTCAAGGAGATCGTTCGGGCCCATGGGCCACGCTCCGTAGCCTATATGGGAGGAGGCGGCCAGGGTTGCCATTTTGAAGCCGCCTTCGGCGTTCGGTTTTTAAATGGGTTAGGTTCAAGAAATCATTACAGCCCCCTGGCTCAGGAACTCACCGGTTTTTTCTGGGTGAGTGGCAAAGCTTTTGGCCGTCAGTATATGCATCCCTTTCCGGACATCAAGGGTTCGGACTTCCTTGT
>DCUS01000018.1:0-8259 GCA_002327885.1 Syntrophaceae bacterium UBA2208 | reverse complement strand
TAGCCAAAGATTATCTAACAGCCAGAGTCAATGGCTTCGAAGCGATTCAGGGATGGTTTGATGATGTCGATGTTGAAGAGAACTGCCTCATTTGTGGGCTGGATCCAAATGCTGTTCGAGAATTCACCCGGCTCTTTGCCACACGCAAAACGGCGATGCGCAGTGACCTTGGCATTTTAATGGGACGGCACAGCACCCTTAATTCTTATCTGGAGTTGATCTTGCTCGCGTTAACAGGTCGTATCGGGGTTTTAGGAGGGAATATTTTTCTGGGTCACCTGATGCCCATGGGATCCCACACGCCGGAAGAAGATCCAAAAACATGGAAGACGGTCATGACGAATATTCCTTTGATCATGGGGGTCTTTCCACCTAATGTGATGCCTGAAGAGATCGATAACGATCACCCGCAGCGCATCCGAGCTCTGATCGTCAGCGGCTCAAATCCCTTACGTTCTTATGCTGACACAGAGGCCTATGAAAAGGCCTTTAAAAAGTTAGATCTCCTGGCGACCATCGAGGTGGCCATGAGTGAAACGGCCGTTCTCTCCCAATATGTCCTGCCAGCCAGGTCAGGCTATGAGAAATGGGATGGAACATTTTTTCAATGGGGGTACCCCGATTATTACTTTGATATGCGCCGCCCCGTCGTTCAGGCAGATGCAGAACAGGTGGAAGAAGCAGCCATCTTTGTGGGCCTGGCTGAAAGATTGGGCATGATACCGGATTATCCATCGAAACTCCGGGAACTGGCCGGGGATCGATTAAGTTTTGGCCTTGCGCTGATGGAGTATATTCGTGCTAATCCAAAAGCGGAACCGTGGTTGCCTTACATTTTGGCGAAGACCCTTGGGGAGGAATTAGGATCTAAAAATCTGTCTATGCTCTGGGGACTGCTGGCCCGATTTCCGATGATGCATCAGGAGGATGTCACCCGGGCCGGTTACAAGGTGAGTCCTCTCACGGGAGAAGAAATGTTTAGAAAGATCCTGAGCACACCAGGAGGTGTTAAGATCGGAGCAGTAGATTCGGAGAACAACCTCTCTGGGTTGAAGACCCCGGACCGGAAAATCCATATCCGTTTCCCTGAGATGGAATCATGGGTAAAGGAAATAACCCCTTCATCTGAAGAGGCCCAACTTGTGAATAAAGACTATCCCCTGGTTCTGATAGCTGGAAACCATATGGAGATGGTGGCCAATACGATCATGCGTGATCCGGCCTGGAATGAAGGGAAGCGCCCTTGCAGCATGCGGATCAATCCAAAGGACGCAGAAAATTTAGGGATTAAGGATGGGGATTGGGTCCTGGTTGAGACCGAAGCAGGGTCCGTCAGAATTGAAGCGGAGGTGACAGGTACTTCATTCCAGGGCCAGGCGATCATTCCTCACGGCTTCGGGCTTGTGCACGGCGGAGAAACCCATGGAGCTAATGTTAACCGGTTGGCTCCAGCAAAGAATCGGGATCGTCTGGCGGCCACACCTTTGCATCGTTATATCCCCTGCCGTGTGAGCAAAGTTTAATATTTCATAACAACATAACCTCGCTCCTATGCATAAGAGAGGGGGATTTCATGCCCAATCGTTTATCCTTTGAAATGGAGAAAGACCTTCTGATAAAGGGGTGGATGTCACACGATGCCCGCTGGTTTATGGCAGTGACACAACATTTTGGCATCGATGCGGCGAACCGATTGAATCAATCTGTGTGCAGAGAGATAGGCCGGGTGGAGATGAGACGCTTCATGAAAACATTAGCCTTATCAACGCCAAAGAACATGGGGGAATACCTGAACCTCATGCAGGCTGCCATGTCGGTTTATGGACATGGTCTCGCTGAATATGAGATCGAAACCGTTGATCATCAATCATATCAGATGCATATGAAAAGATGTTTTGCCTATGAAAATATTTTAAGGGCAGGGATCAAAGATCAATACGAATGCGGAATTTTTGCAAGGATTCAAGGCTGGATAGACGCCCAGGGATTGGAGCATGATCTGGAGCCGTCCCTGGATAAGTGTAAGAGGGTTTCGGGAAAGGAATGCAAATATACAGTCACTCTTCGTTTCCAATAGTTGAGAAGATGAAATGGTGTAACCTTTGGGAGGTCTTTTCCGTATTCTCACAAACAAGGGTGACGCAATATATCTGTTGGATCGGGAGTATTTACAAAACCACATGTGCATTGAAAGACTCAAAATTTATTTAGAACACTATTTGATTTGGTAGACACTGGCAAGGTGAGTCTCATTGGAAACACCTACGAGCCTGGAATGGGAAGTTAATCTTGGAGTTGATGATTACCGAAAAAAACAAAGAAAAAAAAGGCAGAGCCAATTGACCCTGCCTTTTCACTCCTCAAATTATATAGATTTACTTTTTCTTTCTTATGATTTCCGATGAACAAAGTGGTGCGGAAAAATGTTTCCCTCACCTCCATTGATTGTTACCTCAATGAAATAAATATCTTTGTTGATAAATCCGTTACCCAAAACTGTTTCCACCCAATGCAAGACCGACTCCTGGGTTATTCTTGAAGGGTCCTTTCTCCTTTCTGGAAGTATCCCTACTAACTCGTTTCCCTTTACTGGGTCACGCAAGTAAAATTCGTAGGCTGTCATGCCTATCCTCTCTCTATCTGTTTGATAGAAAATAAACCGTAAAAAAAAGAGCAGAGTTATTCAAACCCTGCTCTTCTCTTTTTACAAGATTTGAACGAGATTTACTTTTTAAACTTCCTTCTCAATATCACAATTCCTAACAATCCAGACCCCAAAAGCAGCAATGTCGCTGGTTCGGGGACAGCAGTACCGCCAATTTCGCCAACGTGACTGACCCGCCCTATATCAAAATTTGAAGCGAGAGAAATTTCCGAAAGCGAAATTACTGCATAACCAAGTTCCGTTAGGTTTGTGTATAGGAAGTGGGTGTCAGGTGTTGGTGATAGACCCCCCGTACCAATCTTAATAAAAAAATACACGGGCTCGTCGTTAAGTTCCAATGCAAAAAGGTCCGTAGACCCGTCAACTGCTTCCCAGTCGCCTGCGACAACATTGTATACATCCGTCTCAGCAAATGTATAACCAGTCCCGAGTAATGATTGCACCCACGCCAATTCTTCTGCATAGCTGTTACCGACGGTATCTGAAGCATAAACAGTGTCTTTAATACCGACATCAGTTGCCCCGCTGTCAATTGTGAGAGACCACCCTGGGCTGGCAAATGCCAGCAAACCACATAGAACCAATACTGCTAATAAACGCCCTTTCATTACTTTTTACCTCCTTTCACAATTTTTTAATTCGTTAGGTTTTTTGTCTTATGGTAATTTATATGCAAAAAAAATACCATTATTAAGATTAAAACAAGTCCAGAAAGGCAACTATAATTAAGTATTTAATTTTAAATAGAATTGTTATGATATTTTTTATGAAATAAATTTTATAATGGTATTTTGGGATTGCCTTTTTTCCTTAAAATTGTAAAGAAAACCGACAGATTTAAGGGGGAAATCCGCATAACATTGTCAACAATTCAAAATAACTTTAACTAACAACTGTTTAAGGCTTATTACTTTGTTTATCCTGCTTGGCAATAAACTGTAAAGATTTCCGACAATTTTATAACATTTTACAGGTTTCGGATTGAAGTCTTTGATTTGGCGGGTTGATTTAAAAAACTGGAAGATATTCACAGGGAGGGGAGGATTTCGTCATGGCTTGGTCTAAAGCGGGTTAATCTTCAGCCGGCTTTTTAGTACCTTCCTGTCACCACACGACTTACCGGTGAAATAGCAACCATTAAGAAGGAAAGTATAGAAGGCCTTGCAATTTCCCTCATGGGCTTGGATACTAAAGTGAGTATAACTTGGTCAAGAAGATTGAATTCCTGCTGAACCTGGTTGGGAATTGAAAGACTGGCTTTCGATAAGGAAGAATAGTTCTAAGAATTCAAAAAAAAGGAGCCCTATCCATGGATAAACTCAATGGTGAATACTCTGCCGACAAAACTTTCCCCTCAGAACCAGGCGAGGAGGTATGCAGGCAGCCTCTTTTGTTTCGTAATGAACTTCCCCAGATCGTTTCCGAACTGGTGGAAAGTTGTCAGAATTTGGATACCTTCCATCACCTAAACCTGGTAGGATTGCCATCCAAAAGTGGCTGTGATTGAAATCGTCGAGCGTCTCAAGAAGGTTCTCTTTCCCGGATATTTTGGGGAGCATGAGGTGGATAACTGCAATTTGGCCTATTAGATTGGGATTGAAATCAACACCCTTTTTGAACTGTTATCCAGGCAAATCACCCTGAGTATCCGCCATGAATGCCGTCGCCATCAAATGGTCTGTTTGAAAGCTCTGGTGATAGATGATAAAATTAAAAAGGAGGCTTAGAATGGGTGTTCAAGACCCCTTCAAATTTAGCAAGCGGGTTTTAATAACTGGAGCCATATCTATTGTTATAGGATTTGGGATCTCCCTCCATGCATGTAATAATATGGAAGCAACGAAAGAGAGGGAAATCATGACAGTGACAATGACGAATTCGATGCCAAACGTTGCGATGCCACCCATAGACCGTTCCGTGGCGCTTAAGACCGAAACGGCAACTTTTGGGATGGGTTGATTCTGGGGACCCGACTCCCGGTTCGGGAGTATCCCTGGTGTCATTCGCACTCGTGTCGGGTATGCAGGAGGGACGAAAAAGAACCCTACCTATCACAATCTTGGTGATCACACGGAGACGATTCAGATTGACTACGATCCCCAAAGGATCTCTTATGAAAAACTGTTGGAAACCTTCTGGGATAGCCACAATCCGGCTCAACGGCCCTGGTCGAGACAGTACCTATCGGTCATATTCTTTCACAATGAGGAGCAGAGGCGGCTGGCTACAGAAACGAGGGACCGAGAAGCGATAAGAAGAAAGGGAAAGATTTTTACTGAAATTGTTGCGGTTGCAGAATTTTACCCGGCCGAGGCGTATCATCAGAAATACAATCTCCGGGGTGAACCGGACCTCATGAAGGAATTTCATTCCATGTACCCTAACGACAATGATTTTATGAATTCCACTGCAGCAGCACGGCTAAACGGGTACCTCGATGGTTACGGCACCCTCGAAGTCCTCCAGGCAGAATTGGACAGCTACGGGTTGTCTCCGGGTGCAAGTAAAAGGCTGCTTAGCATTGCAAAACGCCGGAGTCTAACACCAGGGTGCAAACTCTAAAAGGGCTTCTTGGAAACAAAAAATCTCATGCAATAACCTATTTACGAATTTGAGATAGAGGACTTGAAAACGGTGTGAGGCAACCCATGCTCTATCGTACCAAGACCAGCTAACAGTTTATTTTTTTATACTACAAGTTTAAAATTTACATCTTTCATTCGGACCCGCCAGATACCGATTCCAGGAGGAAGCAAACATACTGGAAATGAAGAATTTTGAACTCTAAACTATGTACAGCTCGCCAATACCTGCAGCTTGCCCAAACTGAAGATATAAGGTTCCAGTTCATGACAGCGAGGATGAAACAAACAAAAATAATAAAAAGAGGCGCTTCCATAGAGAAACGCCTCCTATGAATAATCGGTTAGACAAAAGTTGTCAATAAAGGATTCGACAGTTCTATTTCTCTTTTTCAATTAGCTCGTGACAACTAAATAGACTATCATTCCGATGGCAGCCAGCAGTAAAACGACCAGCACCCATACCCATGTATTGCCACCCACCTTTAATTCATCGAGATTGAGAGCGAGTTGATGGATCTGCTGGTCATCAAGCTGGATGAGCTTTTTTTCAATTTCATCAGGTGTAAAGCCAAAATTCTTGAGCCTCTCCCTGACCATCTTCATCTCGAGGACTTTTCGAATCTTATCAATGTCAGAAGACCGATCAAAATTTAAAATGGAAACAGCCTCCGAGGGAGAAAATCCCGCAAAAACTCTTGGCGTAATGCCAAGCACAAACATCACCATAACCAGATAACATGCAACGACCTTTGCCCATGATGATTTCATCCACATCACCTCCTTATATTTTTATTTATCCACTTAAAAACTCAATCATTGATTTGAATAAGCTCTCTCCAAAATATTAGAAAAAGTATAGAAAGATGTCAAGGAAAAACCTCAAACAGGATTTCTTGAAGGCGATTTTTTGGAGGGCATAAAATAACCCGGGAGGGTGGAATATTGTCAGAGCCCAGCAAGAGGGTAAGAGATTGGCCCTGTCAAGATTTTTGTATTAGCAAAAGAAATGGAGTGGCTGTATAACCGAGAAATTGGTGAGAGACATTGTTTCTGATTTCGAATCGGGGGGATATAATTAAGAAGTCAAAAGAAAGGAGGCAACTGAAGAATTCCAGGCGTCTTGTATCTGGTATTTTTGACCATTCTTGCAAAAACAGGACAGGTTGATATCCGAAAAATCCTCAAGCCTCCATTCTTTGTCCCTGAAACGATGAATATTAGTCTTCTCCTGAAAGAGATGCAGAAGAAAAGAATACACTTGGCATTAGTGGTGGATGAATACGGAGGGATCTCCGGTCTGGTGACGATTGAGGATTTAATCGAAGAGATCGTAGGGGAAATCAGAGATGAACACGATGTGGAAAGTCCCGTAGTCCAAAGCGCAGATGGAGCCATGATAATCGATGCATCCATAAGCCTGAGGGATTTGAAGGAAGACTACCACATTGTGCTGCCTGAATCGCCTGAATATGAAACCTTGGGAGGACTCCTCTTAACGGCCTTACAGAAGATTCCCCAAATCGGAGATGTGGTCGTCATGGACTGGAAACGAATAAGCATTGTGGAAATGTTAGGACGAAGGATCTCGAAGGTAAGGTTAGAAGAATTTCTTCCTGAAACCGCCGAACCAAAAACATCTTCGTCATGAAGCAGCCACTCGCCCATAAACACCGTCTCCAAAACCTCTGATACTGAATAGAGGTGTTTGCGCACTGACGTTTTCTGTTGTTCAATACCCATTAAAGGATTTATTTTCCCGTTTCTCTTTTCCTGTGCCTCAGTTTCCTCTTCTCCTTCATGGATCTGAGTCGCTGGGCGACATGGATATTCCGAAACCAACGTTCGATCCTATCCCGATAGACCAGGGCGATCAGGATCATTCCGATGCTAATCCCGATGATCGTGAAGAATGCGCCGTAACGCTCATTTCTAAAAAAGGTGCCTCCAATCGTAAGAAGGGTTGTTCCGAGCAGACGACCAGTGATTGAGACGATAAGAAATTCCACCTGTCGCATATGGCCCAGCCCAAGCAGGTAGCACAGAATATCCTTTGGAAATCCAGGTATTAGAAACAAAAAAAAGGCCAGGAACAGACCTTTGTGTTTCATCACATAGTCAAAACGTTTGATGGTCTCCTGCCTAACAATGATATCGATTAGTGGTCGGCCGATCAGGTGTGCAAGGTTAAACGCAATCCACGAACCGAGGGTGAGCCCCATGGTTGAAAAAATAATTCCCCATAAGGGTCCAAAGAAGATTCCACCGACAAAACCTGTTACCTCTCCGGGCAGAATCGCAACCAACACCTGGATCACTTGAAGTCCAATAAAAATGAATACTGCATATGTCCGATGCTCCTCAATAAGACTGAGCAGCCGATTCTTGTCCGTAAAAAGGTGAAATAGATCAAGTGCATACAGAAGGAGCGTGATACCGACGATGACGGCACCCAGAATCACGAGCTCAATAACTGTTCTTTTGTCAAACCTGATCAATTGGAACCTGCATTTATTATATATATTCTAATAAAAGCCCCTGAAGACAATCCCGCTTAGACCAATAAAACGGAAAGCTCCAGCGATGGCATAAAACATGGAGGTGAGTTCATCCATGAGGGCAATGATGGCGACTGCCAACCAGGTCAGGCAAACCTTTATCCCCTGGAAATAGGTCAGGAAGGCTTTCTTCCGAAATAACAAAAGAAAGACGCTCACAAGAACCAGATTAACGATTAGCAAGACATCAGGTTTCATCTGAACAGGAATTTTATATCAGCAAGGGATTTTTAAATCAAGTCTTTCAGAATACACATTTCCATATTGACAATGGGGAAGTGGGGAAAACGCTGATGATTAACAATTCAAATCAGGTATGTTTTGCCAAACTGGCCCCTCGTGGACTGCAGGAAGGAAGCGAGCAAGGGAAATTTTGTAAGTGCCTCAGAACTCACCTCTCTTTTTCACTTTCTTGTCCATCCTTTATCCTCAACTGGAACTCCGATATAAGGAT
>DCUS01000109.1 GCA_002327885.1 Syntrophaceae bacterium UBA2208 | reverse complement strand
TCATCGCAGAGGCGCCGAGGACGCAGGGAACTGACATTTTTATTTGACGGTGAGAGGCCGCCAAGTAAAAAATCTCTATTTAATCTTTTTTAAGAAGTTTTTTAACATCACTGCGGTTGAGCTTTCTCAACCCAACAATCGCCTTCTTCTTCTCATCCTTTGGCCTAAACTTTCCTGACTCCCAGGACTGCACAGCTCCAAGAGTCACCCCGCAAAGAGTTGCCAGCTCCTTCTGAGTGATCCCCAATCTTTTACGCAGGCTACGGAACAAGCGGGGAGAAAAACGGGAAAGCTTGACTTCTTCAGGAGAGGCCTCCAGGATGATCTTTTTTTTCCTCAACTCCTTTTGCTGTAACGCTGTAAATCTTTCTAACAATAAAACAGCCTTGCTAAGCCGGGACACCGTTTTCTTTAGCTGAAAAACATCCCTCTTCAAAGGAACTGAAAACTTCCGCACTTCCATTTTGGCCAAACGAATAATTTTGGATTTAATGATCTCTTCTAATTTGCCCATATATGCCTCCTGAGGGTTAGATTTGTTTCTGCTAATGAAGGCTACCAAATTGCGGCAAAGGGGTCAACCATAATTTAAAGATGACTTATCCACAAGGATGTGGCCCAACATAATATTCCCCGGGTGCCGGGCACCGCAGTTTTTATGACCTTTCACCCGCAGGATACATCGCTCGTGTTGCTACATCATCTTAAACATACAAAGATTTTATATGAAAGGGTCGCGCTCCTTTCAATCCTATCGGCAAATACTCCGATTGTGCGGGAGAAGAATAGAGTTCTGGTGAATGCTTTGGGCCAGGGGTTTTATCAAATTGTAGCTTACAACGGGTATATGCAAAAACCTGACGTCCCGGAGATCCTTAAATTGGCCGAGAGATTCGACCTCCACATCCATCCCCAAGAAACCACCTTTTACCTGGGGAGAGTAACCCTTTTGACCACAGGTGGTTCCAAGATGATGCGTTGGCGTAAAGTACTGTTTTCGATGATGTCGAGGATGGCGGGTAGTCCTACAATTTATTTCGGCCTACCGGCAGCCCGCGTGGTGGAACTCGGTGCCGAGATCGAGATCTAATCCGCCATGCAACGTTCCGCCTTGAACCGATCCATTTAACTGATGTTCCGCTCTTCCACGATCCATAAACAGTGGATGCCCTGGAGCTTGTTTCTATTCGCTTGCATCTGTGGTTCTTTCCCACTATAATTCCTTCATGATCAAGTACAAGCACGCTCTTGCCTTGAACCCGTATTTTGGGGAATCTAACACAATCAGGTGGACTTTCCCTCCGACCGGCCTTGAGTACATTGCCGCGAGCATGAAAGGCCTGGTGGGTAAGGTGACGCTTCTTGACCTCCGGTATGAGAAGGCCTACCAGGACCCGGAGGCGCTCAGCCAGTTCATCAGGAACGAGATCGATCTTCTATGCGTAAGCATCTCATGGGAATCTCGGTTCGAGAATGTCTGTGATCTCGTCTCTCAACTGCCTCCTGAAGTCTTTACAGTCGTTGGAGGCCATAAAGCAACGGAGGAAGTCGAGTATCTGTTTGACCGTTGTCCGAATATCGAAATGATCGTACGAGGTGAGGGCGAAGAGATCATTAAACAGATCGTCACGGGGGTCCCATACAGGGATATCCGTGGGCTTTCCTATCGGGAGAACGGAGGAATCGTCCACAACGAAATCCACCCTCTGCCTGACATCAAGCGCATTCCATTTCCTGACCGGTCCCTGAGAAAGCACGATTATTACCTGGTTAAAAACGGCGTTCGACTCAGCAGCCACACGTTCGACACAATACTGACAACGAGGGGATGTCCTTTCAAATGCAAGTTTTGCACCTTCAGTCTCAATCCGCTCGGACAGAAGAGGAGTTACACGGAACGATCGGTTGAATCGGTTATCGAAGAATTGAGGACGGTTACGGCCGATGTCGTGCTCTTCAGCGATGACAACTTCTTCACGAACTTGAAGAGGAGTGAACAGGTTTGCGATCTGATTATCGAGAATAAGATCAAGAAGATCTTTGTTGTGCAGGCCCGGATTGACGTTGCGAAGCATCGCAGGGTCCTCGACAAGGCAGAGAAAGCGGGTTTTAAGATCTTCCTGATTGGGATCGAGTCGCCGCACGACCGGATTTTGAAGCACCTCGACAAGGGCATCACCCAACAGCAGGTTCGGGATGCGTTTTCGGTCCTGACGCAGTACGACTTTTATCTGCATGGGTACTTCATTTACGGCAATATCGGTGAGACGGAAGAAGAGATGCTCTACATCCCGAAGTTCGCGAAGGAGATCAAGCTGGATTCAATCACTTTTCAGAAACTCCGTATCGAGAGGTTCTCGCCCCTAAAGGAAGTGGTTGAAGAAACGCCGGGCTACTACTACAATCATATCGGCGGTTCCGTGTATTCGGACCGTTACGGGCGAAAGGAGCTGAAGCAAATTCGGAACCGGATACGGTCGGAGTTCTATGACATACCGCAAGTCATCCATATCATCAGAAAAGTCTGGCGAATTGGGCTTGTCGGTGGCAGCGACTTGACGAGACCATTTTTTAAACTACCTCTCCTCATGTACGGGTTGGCCAGACGAAAACGCGAAAGAAGAAGATAGATCCGGTGGCGGAGATTACTTTATTTGACGGGTAGATAGAAAATGATGTTTCCTCCCTGAAGAAACGTCCGTCACCAGGAATCAAACTTCATCATGAATTGTAATGTTCATGCGTTTGGACCTCTGTCTCCCGAAAAGCCCACCGAAGTGGCACTGTCCTCCACTTCCTATCCATCAAAGGACACGGCCATGTTGACTGTCAAGGGGTTCTTCTCGGTTGCTTGGACAGCTTCTCTTTTGCCTTTAGTTCCTGTTTGTTTATCTTCTGCTTTCGACCCTTGTCCTTATCCTTCTTGCCTTTGTCTCCCATTGCGCACCTCCTTTTCCCGTTGTCTCTTNNACTTCTGAAATAACACAATCGCCTCATTTTAACCAGAGACAAGAAAATCGCTTCATCAAATAAGTATACCCCAAATAACAGTGAAAACGAGCAAATAGAGTTGGATGGGAGCACGCAGTTTCCATCCTTGCATTTTTGGGTGCGTGGTCAACATAAACCTGCTCGAAGATCTCAAATCGGTCCCCCTTTTTTATTTCTTCATTTCCAAGACTTTTTTTAAGGCCTCTTCCACGGATCCTTTGAATTGTAAATATTTTATCCCTTTAGTTTTCATGGCCTGAGTCATGTTTTTCCCGAACTCCCCGGCTACAACAAAGGCTGCCTTTTTTTGAGATAAAAAGTTTACTGCCGAGGTTGCGGCTCCTCCTTTTGCCCCTTTGGAGGGGTTATCCACTGCTTCCAGTAACTTCCCGTCTCCGTCAAATAGCAGGAAGTAAGGGCTGCGGGCAGCCACTTCGCTCACCCGGGCCGAAGCGGTCTTTCCTTCCGAGGCCACGGCAATTATATCATTGTCCATGCCATAAGCAGCGATCGTTATAAGAAAAAAAACCAACAGAATGGACAGGCTTATCTTTTTCATCTTGAAACCTCACTTTTTCGGGAAAGTGTAAAATCGCCTTTTTCTTACATTACCCGCTCAATGGTGGAAAGAGCCTACAATTATTCATCCCTATGAATGAAAATATCCGCACGATTATATAAAACCCCACGATCAATCTTATTTATTACCTGCAGGATACCTTTTTCCTCCTCAACACTCATTAAAACTTAAACTCATCTAAAATGCAATTCAATTTTTCTTCCTTCTCGTAGTCGTTGTTGACAGGCTCCGTGAAAACGTGTAGATTACCAACTGATAATTNNCGAAATAAATATGAATATGACAAAGAAAAAAAGAGACTTAAGTTTGATCGAATGCTTTTTTCCTCAGTGCATTACCCAAGTGATTATGGCTTTATCCTAAAAACGTTAGCGCTGGATGGGGATGCTCTTGATGCTCTGGTTTTGGTCTGGGAACCCACCTTCCCGGGTTGTATCATTGATGCAAAACCAGTGGGATTGTTCAAGATGTGGGATGAAAAAGGGCCGGATGAAAAAATTCTCTGTGTTCCTCTTTACGACCCACTTTGGAATCATATAGAGTCTCTCTCCGATGTCACTCCGCATCTATTAAAAGAAATAGAGCATTTTTTCAAAATCTACAAGGAGCTGGAGGAGAAAAAAACCGGAGTAGAGGGATGGGAGGATCGTGAATCAGCTATTCGTATTATAAAACAATCCCGGCAGCGATATAAAAAAACAGCGAAAAATAGATTAGACAAAGTTAAATAGAACACTTAAACCCGAAGTTACATAAAACTTTCTGGATCCGAAGAGAGGGAGATGGTCAAGGATCCCCTTTTCCGAAGGTAATTTCCGCAGATCGTCAACAACGATGAAGACGCAGGGCTTCAAACCGTAATTATTGGTGATATTTCCTCGGTATTTATGATATGTATTTATTACAATTGATTATGGTCCCGTCTGGGAAGGATTTGACGGAACACGGCAGGAGGGATAACGACAGTGAGTTTTGAAGATTGACACTGAAATGATTATACGAGTGGAGCCTGCGCACTTTATAAAATCTGAAACCCTCTCAAAATAGCATTCATTATTTTGAAAATATCGGCCATACTTGTTATAAATCATTGAATGGCGTGTTATTGCTCTTGCGATGGCATTGAGCCTTGCGCATCCATACGATGCAGTGCTTTACTGAAAAATGGTTTTTTAAATTTTCTTCATTAAGAAAGGGAACTTATTTGACCCATGTGCCGAATCATTGACCTATCACCCTTATCCAATAGGCTTTGTCTTTTAGTTCTATTTATATTCATCTTATATTTCTGTGGATGTGCTGTAATGAAAAAAGTTGAGGTGAAACCATCGCCCTTACCAAGCTATCCGGAAGAAAAGATCGAACGAAATGAATTTTCGGTTGCAAAAGGAGATGACGTCATTGGCCGATTGGCAGTCATCCGGCTTGAAAAGGGGGATACGCTACCGGATATTGCAAGGCACTTCAGTTTGGGGATCAATGCAATCAGTGCAGCAAATCCACGGGTAGATGTATGGGTGCCTGAGGCTGGAGAACGTATCATATTGCCTCTGAGCTTTATCCTGCCGGACGCCCCAAGAAAAGGCATCGTGATCAACTTGGCCGCGATGAGGCTCTTTCAATTTAAAGAAGATAGTAAGTCACTGGCGGTGTCCACCTACCCGCTCGGTGTCGGTACCGTAGAGCGACCTTCGCCCATAGGTCAAATGTATGTGGCGCGCAAGGTAATCCGGCCGACCTGGCATGTGCCTGCCTCAATTGCTGAGGATCATCGAAAAAGAGGAGATCCTCTGCCCGCTAAAGTTTTGCCGGGACCTCAAAATCCCTTGGGAGAATATGCGCTATATTTAAGTAAGTCGACTTATTTGATCCATGGTACTAATAAACCGGCCAGCATCGGTCTTAGGGCAACCAATGGTTGCATAAGACTCTATCCGGAAGACGTGAAGAAACTCTATGATAACACTCCGGTTAAAACACCTGTATGCATCGTTAACCAGCCCTATCTCTTAGGTCAATATAATGGGGTAGTTTACATGGAAGTTCATGCGCCCCCGGAAGACCTGGACGCTGTTGAGTTTGATAAGATATATAGAAAATTGAGAAATATTGAAAAGGAATCGGAGCNNGGATTCCTGTTCCCATATTCGAGATCCATCGAGGAAGTGAAAAAGGGGCTGCGAAAACCATAGAAGTCAAGCACCCAGAAAAATTGTATGGCAGACCAGAAATACCAGAACTGAAAATGGAGGCGTGGTATGTTTTGGCTGCTGATGTGCGTGACGAGATTGATGCTCTGAGGATGGCCGCCATGATCAACCACCAGGGTCCACAAATCCCGGCAAGGGTGTTATCAAAGAGCGGTAGCTACCGTGTTGTCGCCGGCCCTTTCAATGATATCAGCGAGGCCAAAGATGCAGCCAAACGCTTGAAAATTGATTTGGAAATAGACGGTATATTGATTGAGCCTGTCAAAAAGAGATAGTCGATCCCGCCTTTTCTTACAGGGTCAAGCCGCATAGCTTGTTGAATTACCACCCTCCAGCATTAGAGGCGGCCCTGCATTGGGAAACAAAAAATGGTTTTACTTTAACTCTAAATGTGGTAGAGGTTTTTGCAACCCGTCAGTAACCAATATGAATATTTTTTGTGAATTAGGGCTGAATTTTGACAGTGACTGTTAAAATAAGGTAAACTGAACAGAAAGGAGGTGATTAGATGATGAAGAAGAGTCTTTTGGTGATCTCAATGATGCTTGTCCTTGCTATGACTGTGGGGGGTTGTGCAACAAAAGGTGACCTCCAGAAAGTTCAGTCGCAGGAAATGCTGATTGGTGCGAAAGCTGATCAGGCAGCGAAGGATGCGCAGGCTGCCAAAGCAACGGCTGATGCGGCCACGTTAAAGGCAGAGGCTGCCGCAGTCCGCGCCGAAAATGCTGTAAAGATGGCAGAGGAAAGGGCGAAGATGGCAGAAGAAAGGGCGAAGATCGCAGAGGAAAAGGCGAAGATCGCAGAAGAAAAGGCGAAGAAGGCTGAGGACGCTTTCCAGAAATCAATGAAGAAGTAAGTCACTTATATGGGGAGTTCTTAACTTCGCCTTTAGTGGGAAAGGAAGGAAGTGGCAGGGTTTTGAGACCCGGCCACTTCCGTATGCTTTCACCGTTCAAGTCTGTCTGGACCATTCAAGTATTTAATCTGTCAAACCAGGGCATATTCTAACTTATAATGTGGCACATGTTTTAGACATTTCAGGAAGAGGGATGATCCTGCGATCATCAAACATATGATTAACGAACACGAGGGCGTCTATGGGTCAAAAGCAAAGCAGGATAGGTGCGCATCTTTACTTTTCCTTTGTCTGCATCATCATAACGCCAATCCTAATGTGCGGATGCAGTCACTTTAATAAGGGATTTCAGGCCGAGTCAACCTTCAAAGAAGCGAATGATTTTTTCAGCCAGGGAAACTACCAGTCCTCTCTGAGCAAATATGAGCAGATTATTGAAAAATATCCCAAGGTGGGAGACAGGGTTCTTTTCGAGATGGGTATTATTTATGCGTATCCTCGGAATGAGCAAAAAGATTATCAGAAATCTCTGGAAT
>DCUS01000025.1 GCA_002327885.1 Syntrophaceae bacterium UBA2208 | reverse complement strand
TAAGGGACACCTTCCGGGAAATAATGAAAGTGTCCCTTAAATTATCATCTGCTCATTGTTTTATTTTCGCCCAGTCTAACATGAGCTCTGTGAATGCACTTTGCCCACCTCTTATGACCGGACTTACTCCTCCTCCCGGACTTCCCCAGGCGCTGGCCAGGTATAGTCCTTTAATTGGTGTCCGATTTTTATTCCTGTTAATCCAATAGTTATCCATAGAGTGCTCATAACCCAGGGCAGCCCCCTCGGGGTTTTTGGTATAGCGCATATGGGTCAAAGGGGTTGCGGCATCCATCACTTCAATCATTGATTTGAGACCCGGGATCACCTTAGATTCAGCGCGCTCGATAAGGATTTGTGCAATTCGACCCTTCTCTTTACGATAAGCTTCCTTCTTGCCGGTAAAATAATCAGCCTCAAAATGTTTCCAGGGCCTGTATCCGCATTTCATTAAAAGTTGGACTGTACTCTTTCCAGGCATGGAATATCCAGGATAGAGTATGTCGTATAGATAGACTACAAACCTCGCTTTAGAAGCATCGCAAGCTGAGGTGGCCTCATCATCAGCCTCTGGATCGAAATGGTCAGGTATGACGACATTTTGGAAAGCTTTTAACTTTCCACGCAGTTCATTGTTTAACCCCAACCACACAAGAAAATAGGAATGGGAAGGGCGATAGGTCCGAAGTTTTGCCAGGTAACTATCCGGTAGAAGTTTTGGGGAAAGTAACTTCTCAAAAGTTGCGGGTGCACTGGCATTGGAGATGATTGCTTTGGCTGTGTAAATTTTGCCATTTGTTGTCCTCACGCCAGCTACAGCTCCGTCTTTTGTCAGGATACTTTCGACCTCGGTCTTAAGGATCACTTTTCCCCGATTATTCTCAATGGCCTGCATTAAGGCATTGCTGAGCCTCTGGCCGCAGGGTTTAACATATTCCCTACCAGCAAATATACTCGCCGCCATCATGACAGAAAAAAGTAAACCTGGAAGCCTGGATGGTGGGAGACCAAAACCATAGCCAAAGTGACTTAAAATTGCTTTAAGTTTTGGATCCTTGAAATGTTGGTCAAGTACCTGGGCAGTATTCAATTTACTCAGATTCCACATGATTGGATGAGTTGAAGAAATGGTCTTTATATCGAACGGCTTCACCCACTCCTGAAGGAATCCATTTAGCAGGCTCACTAAGCTCTTTATTCCCTGCGCCTCATAAGGAAACTTCTCAGAAAGAATTCGAATGATCCCTTCAGGATTTTCCTGGGGCAAAATCAAATCATAATCTGGAGTGATTGCACGGAAAACTTCGGGCGGCTTGACCAATTCAACTTTATCCTGGATTCCCCATTGATCCAGAAAGGGACCTATCCCCAAGGTGTAGTGAAGTGAAACACCGAAAGTAAATTCTCCTCTTTCAAAAGAGGTAATATAGCCCCCCGGTACATCACGTTGTTCAATAACAGTCACTGGAAAATCATTTTTTGCAAGATAGGTTGCAGCAACAAGCCCGCCCAGACCTGCCCCAATAACTACAACAGGATATTCCGACTTGGGTTCGACTGTAGATGCCATAGCCTCAATCTTGGACCAGTCAAATGTAGCGGTTGCCATTGTGGCAGCAATATACCTGAGAAATCTGCGGCGTGAGAGTGATTTATTAAATAATTCTTTCATGACTTTCTCCTTTCTTCTTTAGCATTTGTTCGTTTTGCTTTTCTCCAGGTTTTATTGTTTTTTGGAAAATTCAGAATGTCCCAGAGTTCGTCGTAATTGGTAAATGCCTTTTTTCCTTTTATTCCGACCTCTTCCACCACCCCCACCAGTTGGCGGGGATTGTTCTTGTCAAAACGATAGATGCGAACGACATAGTTCGCTGAAAATGATTTTGGTGACAAAGCCAACACCTCTTGGGAATACTGGAATAATGGAACGTTGGAATGGTGGGTTAAAAAGGTCTTGAAATATTGGAAAAATTGATTTTTGACCCCAATATTCCATTATTCCAACATTCCATCGTTCCTTTTAGCTTTTACCACGGTGGAGGTAACAGATAGGTAACAGATTCATTTGGAAGGTAAAGATAGAAACGGGGAATCGGAGAAACGGGGACTCGGTGAGAAAAGAAGGAAACGGAGAAAGGGAGAATCGGNNGGAGAAACGGTTAACTCTCCGGTTCGCCGTTTCCCCGGCTCACCGGTTCCAATTCATTTGATTAGCCATTTATCTGGATTGTCAATCATTTTAACGAGTTGAGCCATAATTTGGTCATATACCTGGTCCAGTTTCTCAACTATTTTTATATCCAGATATTTACATCTGCCTGCAATTTCAAGCCATACTTGGGTTTCGCACGCCTCACTCTCCGCATCGTTCAATTTGGCGATAAAGGCGGCTTTATATCGTCGCTTACGCCAGCCTTCTGCCAGGTTTGTGCAAACGGAACGGGAAGAACGGCGTATTTGGTCAACAAGCGAGAATTTTTCTTCTTGCGGAAAGGTTTTCGTCAGATGAAATATTTCCATTGCCGTTTCCATAGCGCTTTGATAAACACGCAAATCTTTATAGCTGTTAATCTTCATGCCCATTCTCCGTTGCTCCGTTTCCTTCTTTTCTCACCGATTCTCCGGTTCGCCGGGTCTCCGATTCGTTATAATTGATCTATAAATCCTTTGAGTCTTAACAGAGGGTTCGATTCCGAGGGTTGAGGAAAGGATTTTCTTGCAGCGAGTGTAAACGAATAGAGCCTTGGCCTTTTGTCCAAGTTTGAGATAACAGGCCATGAGACCCTGGTAAAGTTCTTCAGCAAGATCATCGATTTCCAGTCCCCTGAAATAACAATCCAAAGCCTTCCCCCATTGCCCCGATTCCTGCCAGTATCGGCCTAACTTTTCAACACCTTCCAAAAACTTGCTCCTTAGACGTTCACGAAGAGGGATCATCCAGGGCTGTTCCATTTCTTTTCCGAGGAATTCGCCTTTGTATATCTGAATCCCTTTTTCAATGAGTTCAATGGCGCTATCTGTAATTCCTTCATTCCATTTAGCCTCTGCTTCCTTAAGAAGATTTTCAAATGCCCAAACATCCGCCCAACAGTAATTTTTATCCAGGGTCAACCGTCCCTCCCTGAGCTGAATTGCTTTTTCATTGCCGAGCAGAAGTCGAAGACGGCGAAGGTTGGTTACAAAAGAACGGTATCCCGCATCGCCATCGGCCTCAGGCCATAGTGCATCTTCTATTTGGTCTTCTCTCACCTCCTCGCCTCCAAGGGCAATCAGCGCCTTGACCAGGGATAAAGGCTTCTGTTGAGTTTTTCTGGTGAACTGGATTGGTTTTCCGTCCTTGATCAATTCAAACCGTCCCAGGGTGTAGATTTTTAAGGGCCAGGGCCAGTTTTCCAAATGAAGAGGGGGGTTTTCTGAAATTAGATTACGTTTCCTGATCAGTTCCTGAACATAGTCCACTTCAATCCCGGCTTCCAGGGCTCTGGAACAAAGTCTGACCATAGCTGAGGGTTGATCGATATAAGTATCAAAATATTTTCCTT
>DCUS01000135.1:2979-10092 GCA_002327885.1 Syntrophaceae bacterium UBA2208 | reverse complement strand
TCATCATCACGGCAAAATGGCCAGTGAAAATTTAGTAGTTCAATATGAGACCAGGAAGCTCCTCTCTCATTTTTTAAAAATGGTCTTTATGACAATACTTCCTGGATTCGACCCAATATCTCTTCAGGAGTGATAATCGTTCCATCCGCTTTATTCAGGGTGAAGACCTTCGCCATTCCCCGGTTGACCCGCTTCACCTCCCGAGAAATTTGACCCATGTTCATTTCAGGGATCAGGAGGTTTTTTGACGTTTGAAGAACTTTCTCCACGGCAGACCGCATAAAAGGCCAGATCGTCACCAGTTTGAGAAGCCCGACCTTCAAACCCTTTTCCCTCGCCTCAATCGTCGCTCTTTTCGCAGATCGGGCCACACACCCATAAGCGACGATCGTGAGTTCAGCATCCTCTGTTTCAAAATATTCGGCCATCTGAATCTCTGAAAAATGTTGACTGATTTTACGATGGAGCCTCGCGATAAAAGGACCGATCTCATCCGGCCTCGATGTGGGGAAGCCCCGGATATCGTGAGTCAGACCTGTGACATGATATCGGTACCCCTCGCCAAAATTGGCCATGGCCGGAATTCCGCTGGGTGTGTCTTCGTACGGGAGGTACCACTCCGGCGGAACCGTCGGCTTGACCCGGTTGAAGATCTCCACCTCTTCCTCATCCGAAAGGGCCATCTTCTCCCGCATATGCCCCACAACTTCATCGATCAGAACAATCACAGGGGTCCGGAACTTCTCGGAAAAGTTAAAAGCTTTGATCGTCATATCGTAACACTCCCGAACCGTGGAGGCGGAGAGGACAATGGCGGGATGATCTCCGTGTGTCCCCCACCGAGCCTGCATGACGTCACTTTGAGAAGGAGAGGTCGGAAGTCCGGTGCTCGGCCCTCCCCGCATGACATTGACGATGACGCAAGGAACTTCCGCAATGATCGCAAATCCCAAATTCTCCTGCATCAGAGAAAACCCAGGGCCGCTGGTTGCCGTCATGGACTTCACCCCAGCCAGAGAGGCGCCGATCACAGCGCCCATGCTTGCGATCTCATCCTCCATCTGGATGAAAGTTCCCTCCACCTGGGGAAGTTTCCTGGATAAGATCTCGGAGATCTCGGTCGCCGGAGTAATAGGATAACCCGCAAAGAAACGGCATCCGGCGCGAAGGGCTCCCTCCACAACCGCTTCATTTCCCTGGAGCAACAATTCTCTCCGGTGAGATTTCTTCTTCCTTTGGCTCTGCTTCTTCACCTTTTTCCTCTAAAGCTTTCTTCCCTTTTGTTCTCTTCTCGACGGTGATCGCAAAATCCGGACACCGGATTTCGCACCACCCACAGTTAATACACTTCTCAATATCCTTGACATAAGGATAACCCGCCTCGTCTTTCGCTAAAACACCCACCGGGCAGAATGCGACACAAATCCCACAGGCCTTACACCAGGCCTTAAAGATATCGATCTTGGGTGTCTCCTTCTTTTTCTTGGTCTCCACAACCCTTCACTCCAACATCGAAAATATGCAATAAGACTTCCAGGTATTATTTAAACCGAAAAAGAACCTTTGTCAAAGATTTTCGATCATGGCAGAAGCAAATTCGGAACATTTTACTTTCTTGGCTCCCCTCATCTGTCGGGCCAGATCATAGGTAACCGTTTTGTGTGAGATCGTTTTTTCCAAGGCTTTGATGATCCTCAGACTCGCTTCATGCCATCCGAGGTAATCGAACATCATTGCTCCAGAAAGGATCAGGGACCCGGGATTGATCACATCCTGATTCGTATATTTGGGTGCGGTCCCATGAGTGGCTTCGAACACAGCAGATTGATCTCCGATGTTTGCGCCCGGTGCCATACCTAACCCCCCCACCTGGGCGGCCAAGGCATCCGACATATAGTCTCCATTGAGGTTAGGCATGGCCAGCACATCATACTCCTCGGGCCTTAAGAGGATTTGTTGAAACATGGCATCCGCAATGCGATCTTTGACAACGATCTTCCCTTCGGGAAGATGGGTTTCCTTCTGATCACCCCATTCACTCTCCGTCAGAACTTTTTCTCCAAATTCTTCTTTGGCCAATTCATAGCCCCAATCACGAAAGGCCCCTTCTGTGAACTTCATAATGTTTCCTTTATGAACCAATGTGACAGTCTTTCGGCGATGTGTGAGCGCATATTGAATGGCCTTTCGAACCAGGCGTTTTGTTCCAAAACGACTCATCGGTTTAATTCCTATCCCTGAATCTTCTCGAATCTTCATCCCCAACTCCGTCTCAAGGAACGTCCTCAGTCGTAATGCCTCCTCTGATCCTTCTTTCCACTCCATTCCTGTGTAGAGATCCTCCGTATTCTCCCGAAAGACGACCATGTCCACTTTTTCCGGGTGCTTTAATGGACTCGGCGTTCCCAGGATGTATTTCACGGGTCGAATGCAGGCATAGAGATCGAGTTTTTGCCTCAACAATACATTGATGCTTCGAATTCCTCCCCCTACCGGCGTGGCCAACGGGCCTTTGATACCGACTTTGTATTCTCGAATCGCCTCGATCGTTTCCTCCGGAGCCCACTCGTTTTTCAGTTGAAATGCTTTCTCCCCTGCATAAACTTCCAGCCAGTTTATCTTTCTTGGAGTCCCATAGCATTTCTTTATGGCCGCGTCGAAGACTCGTACCGAAGCCCTCCAGATATCCGGTCCCACTCCATCCCCCTCGATGTAGGGGATAACGGGTCGATCCGGGACACGGAGCCTTCCATCTTTGTCGTATTGAATTTTTTCTCCTATCATAGGGCTTTATCCCCCTCTAATCCACACAGGCTAAAGCCTGCGGCTACATGATGATGATTCATATTTTCCAAAAACCAAGCTTGTGCAGTTGCCGCCAAAAGCAAAGGAATTGGAGAGCACCCCCTTTACATCCATGTCGCGGGCCTTCCCACCAACGTAATCGAGGTCACAATCCTCATCTCCCTCCCGGTAATTGAGGGTAGGGGGGATGAATTGATTCAGGATGGAGAGAACGGATGCGATCGCCTCAATGGCTCCTGCAGAACCCAAACAATGACCCACCATTGATTTAATGGAACTGATGGGAATGGAGTAAGCCTTTTCTTTAAAAACATTTTTTATCGAAAGTGTTTCGACCTTATCGTTGAGCGGGGTGCCGGTTCCATGGGCATTAATATAATCTACCCCGGAAAGGGTCCCCTCACTTTCTTCTATCGCCTCCCTCATCACACGAGCTTCCTTTTTGCCAGTGGGTTCGGGTGCCGTGATGTGATAGGCCTCTCCCCCGATTCCATATCCTAAAAATTCAGCACAAATCTTCGCACCTCTTTTCACTGCTTGATCAAAATCCTCTAAAATCATAATCCCCGATCCTTCGCCCAAGGACATCCCTGCTCTTCTTCGATCGAAAGGCTTACAGGGAGAACGATCCATAACCTTTAAGGAATTGAACCCACCGAAAGTAAGTTCGCTTAGAGCTTCGCTTCCTCCACAAAGGACGGCTCTGCATTTGCCGCTCCGGATGAGATCCGCTCCATAGCCAATGGCCGTCGCAGATGAACTACATGCCGTGGTGACCGTAAACCTTGGACCAGAAAACCCGAACTTTTCCGAAATACGATCGGTGGTATAACTGGGGAGAAAGGGCCCAATGAGAGAAGGCCTGGACCTCCCCTTGAGAAGAACTTCCCGGTGATAGGTTTCCGCTTCAAACATCCCCCCTGCACCTGCCCCCAGACAAACTCCGATATCCTCCGAAGAATAAAAATATATTCCGGAGGCATTCACCGCTTCCTCCGAGGCGATGAGTCCAAATTGGTCGGCCCTGGAAAGTCTTTTGAATCCCTTTTTTCCAAAGAATTTCTCGGGTCGATAATCTCTAATTTCCGCTCCAATTTTACAGGGGTATTTTGAAGTATCAAAAAGGGTGACCGTTCCAATGCCTGTCCGACCGCTTTTCAAGGATTGTGTAAACTCTTCCACACTCTTCCCAATCGAACAGAATACCCCTATTCCTGTGACGGCAACTCGTTTGAATTTCATGCTCTCATGATCTAAAAAATAAATTACAAAGAGTACTTATCTATATCACTTTCAAGGAAGTCCTCGCAAGGTTTGACAAAAGCCTCCTATTCTTGTAATAGAACTTTATTGAAGGGTGGAATAAAAACGGAGGTGGAATCATGGCGGTTCGTGTCGTCCAGCTTGGAAGTCCACGCACAAGCGGCGAGGGGTTGCGTATCGGGACCGTTCGCCGTCCGCCCAGAGGCGTGCCAAAGGGCGAATATGCTTCACGGAATTATTATGATGTATGGTTGCCCAACCTCGCACCGAGCGAGGAGCTTCTTAAGGTTGCACGTTCAGCTAAGGATGAGACCGCTTGGCGCTCTTTTGTCAAACGTTACCGATCGGAAATGAGCCGGCCGGAGAATAGTCGGATTCTTGATCTTCTCGCCGCGTTATCGCACCAGGTGAATTTCTCGGTCGGATGTTATTGTCATGACGAGCAGCGTTGCCATCGTTCGGTGCTTCGTCAGCTCCTTGCCGAGCGCGATGCGGTTCTTACGTGAAATGGAGGTTGGGATGAGAGCTGTTGAGGGATGTCTTCAATCTAAATGAACCATGCCAAAAGGGGCCTTAAGAAACCCCTTTTGGCATGCCAAGAATACAATGGAACTCCATTAATATTAAAAGAGAGAGAGAAGCCATTTGTGAAGAACGAGGATCATTGGACCAAAGACCAAGGAGACCACGGTCATCAATTTCAGAAGAATGTTCATCGAGGGACCGGAGGTATCCTTGAAAGGATCACCCACCGTATCTCCCACGACGGCTGCCTTATGAGCATCCGATCCTTTCCCTCCTAAATTTCCTTCTTCGATCCACTTCTTTGCATTATCCCAGGCTCCACCGGCATTGGCCATTTGAAGCGCTAACGGGACGCCGGTTGCAAGGGAACCTAACAACATCCCGGCTAAGGCCTCCGGTCCGAGAAGGCCACCCATCACAATAGGAATAACCACCGCGGCCACTCCCGGAAGAATCATTTCTTTTAATGCACCCGCCGTGGTGATATCAACACACCGAGCATATTCCGCCCGAGCCGTTCCCTCCATGAGTCCTTTAATCTCTCTGAACTGCCTCCTGACCTCTTCCACAACGTTGAAAGCGGCCCTCCCCACCGCCATCATCGTCGCGCCAGCAAAGAAATAGGGGATAATTGACCCGATAAAGACCCCTGCAACAATTTTATAGCCACCCACTCCCATAAGGTCAATTGCTGAAAGATTCATCACCTGCGTGTAAGAAAGGAAAAGAGCTAAGGCAGTCAAGGCAGCAGACCCAATGGCAAAACCCTTTGCAATCGCCGCAGTGGTATTTCCCGCTGCATCAAGAGAGTCCGTGATCTTCCGAATGTCTTTTCCCATATGGGCCATCTCCGCGATGCCTCCCGAATTGTCAGCGATGGGACCATAGGCATCAACGGAAACAACCATGCCTGTCGTGGCCAACATTCCAATGGCAGAGAGAGCGATTCCGAAAAAACCGCCCAACTTGTAGGAGAGGAGAATAGCCAATCCAATGACCACAAGAGGAATCACCGTGCTTTGACAACTCAAAGCAAACCCCTGGATAATCGTTGTGGCTGATCCGGTGGTGCTTGCCTTAGCTAAATTCTGAACCGATTTTCCGGAGGTATAATAATAGGCCGTAAAGCCAATGATCATCCCTGCCACAATTCCTGAAAAAGTGGCAAAGAAATAGGAAAGGTCCCAACCGAACATCACCATGACCAAGACGAAAGCGCCAATCGAATAAAACACTGCGCTTGAGATGGTTCCATTATTTAGCGCTTTTCCAGGATCCGCTTTCTCCCCCGTTCTGACAAAGAAGATACCGAGTATGGAGGCAATAATCCCAATGGCATAAAGAAGAAAAGAGAGGATAATCCCTTTGATCTTCAGTTCCGGAGTTTCAAGGGTTTGGACGGCAATGATTACACCTGCCAGCAAAGAACCAATATAGGACTCATAGAGGTCCGCACCCATTCCCGCGACATCACCGACATTGTCTCCCACATTGTCTGCAATGGTGGCTGGATTGCGAGGATCATCCTCCGGAATTCCCGCCTCCACTTTTCCAACAAGATCTGCCCCGACATCAGCCGCTTTGGTGTAAATCCCCCCTCCCACTCTGGCAAAAAGAGCCACGGAACTGGCACCCATGCTGAAACCGGCAATGATTCCGGCGGCCCTGGACATCTTTGCCACCATTTCGCCGGAAGTGAAGTATCCAAGAATTAAAAAGAGAACGGAGAAGGCTAAAAGACCCAACCCAACCACCGTCAGTCCCATCACCGCTCCACCCGGAAAGGCCACTCCCAGCGCCTGGTTAAATCCCTTCGTGGCAGCCTGAGCAGTTCTTGTATTGGCCCTTGTCGAAATGCTCAACCCAACATAGCCAGCGATCAGGGAACAGGCCGCCCCAATCAGATAAGAAATGGCTGTGGCAATAGAGAAATTCCACCCTTGTCCCTTCAATCCAATTGCTAAGAGGATGGCGACAACAGTGGCAAAGATACCGATGGCTTTGTATTCTCTTTTCAAAAACGCCATTGCCCCTTCATGAACGGCATCCGAAATGGCCACCATCTGGGGTGTCCCCGGATCTTGTCTCATCACCTTTTTGGCGACGAAGTAGACAAAAAACAATGCAATAATGCCAGTGATTGACGAAACTCCGATCCATTCCATTTTTTAGCCCTCCGTTAAATTTTTTATTTTTTATACCATATAAAATCAGTAAAAAGCACAGAAATTGCGGATAGAATATATGGTAAAGTATTTAGGAAGTCAAGAATTTTTTCACAAATTAAATCTCACTTTAATTTTCATGAAGTTTAATAGCCATATCTTATTGGAATAATTAAATAATATTTTTTACTAATGTTTATTTTGCTATCTCTACTTTCCTCCGCTAAAAGTTGGTGGTTGTTAGTTAGTGTTGGCAGACTTTTCCCTCTTATTGACATACCTAAATACTTCAATTAAAATGAGTTAAAAATTACTAGGGGAGCTCATTGGGCTGAGAGTCCTTACTTTTGGGGTA
>DCUS01000135.1:0-2896 GCA_002327885.1 Syntrophaceae bacterium UBA2208 | reverse complement strand
GATGAAAAAATTATCACGCAGGCGATCATCGATCGGTACTTTCAGAAACTAAAGGAGAACCTCTCTGTCGATGTTGCTATTGTCGGGGGAGGGCCTTCCGGACTGGTCTGTTCCTACTTCCTTGCCAAGAAGGGGTTTAAAGTGACTCTTTACGAAAGAAAACTTTCGATTGGAGGAGGAATGTGGGGCGGGGGGATGATGTTTAATGAGATTGTGGTTCAGGAAGAGGGGAAGAGAATACTTGATGAATTTGGAATTCGATCCCAACCCTATGCCAACGGTTACCATACGGCTGATTCGATTGAGGCCATTTCCACCCTTTGTTCAAAGGCGTTGCAGTCAGGAGTGGCCATCTTTAATCTGATCAGTGCAGAGGACCTCCTCCTTCGAGAGAATCGAGTTGCGGGTTTGGTCCTCAACTGGACAGCCGTGGAGATGGCCAACCTGCATGTGGATCCTTTGACCATTCAATCAAAACTCGTTGTGGATGCGACAGGTCATGCCACCGAAGTGGTCTCGATTCTCCAGAAGAAGAATGATATCAAGCTTTTTACCGAGACAGGCAAGATTGTTGGGGAGAAATCCTTATGGGCGGAGGCGGCCGAGAGAGATACGATGTCCAATACAAAGGAGGTCTTTCCGGGACTCTACGTGTGCGGGATGGCAGCCAATGCCACCTTTGGGTCTTATCGAATGGGTCCCATCTTTGGGGGCATGCTACTTTCAGGGGAGAAAGTAGCCTCTTTGATTATAGAAGCCTTGCGGAGGTCGAAATGAAGCGAATACTGACGATTGCCGGATCGGATTCCGGAGGGGGCGCGGGGATTCAGGCAGACCTGAAGGCCATCACCCTGCTGGAGGGTTATGGGATGAGTGTCATCACCGCCCTCACGGCACAAAATACGCTTGGCGTTCAAGGCATCCATGAAGTNNCGGATGCCATCAAGACAGGGATGCTGGCCAATAAAGAAATCATCGAGGTGGTGGCCAAAAAGATTGAACAGTATAGGATAGAAACAGTGGTGGTTGATCCGGTGATGGTCTCCAAGAGTGGGGCCCATCTTCTTAAAAAGGACGCACAGAAGGCACTGATCAAACAGTTGATCCCCCTTGCATGGGTCGTTACGCCCAACCTCTTTGAAGCATCCGTTCTCACCGGGATGGAGGTAGATTCTCTTGATGGGATGAGGAAGGCCGCCGTTCAGATTTGGGAACGGGGAGCCAAGAATGTGGTGGTGAAAGGGGGCCACTTAAAAGGAACAGCGATTGACATTCTCTATGATGGGCAAAATTATACTGAGATCATCGGACCGAGAATTAAGACGAAGAATACCCACGGGACGGGTTGTACCTTTGCCTCGGCAATCGCAACCTTGTTAGCCAGAGGGGAACCTGTTCCGGAAGCAGTGAGAAAGGCAAAAATATTTATCACCATGGCGATCCAGGCCAGCCTGAGCCTCGGGAAAGGGACAGGTCCTACCAACCCTTCCGCTTATGTTCTAAGGGAGATGGAGCGGTATCAAGTCATCCAGGAATTAAAAAAAGCATTGGAAGTATTGAAGGAAAATAAAATGGGAAACCTCATTCCAGAGGTTTCATCCAACTTAGGCTATGCCCTTCCCGATGCAGAAGGGGTTGGAGATGTGGCGGCATTTCCTGGGAGGATTGTTCGATTCAAAGATTCGGTCGCCACTTATGGGGATCCGGAATTTGGCGCCTCCCGGCATGTGGCCAATATTATTCTTACGGTCATGAAATTCGATCCTGAGTATTGTTCAGCCATGAACATCCGGTATTCGCGAGAGAGGGTGACCCTATTGAAAGACAAAGACTTTATCGTCGCCCATTTTGATCGAAGGCATGAGCCGAAGAAAGTGAAAGAGAAAGAAGGTTCCTCTCTCGAATGGGGGGTGGGAGAGGTTCTAAGAAAAATGAAGCGGGTGCCTGACTTCATCTATGATGAAGGCGATGTCGGTAAAGAACCGATGATTCGAGTTTTAGGAAGAAACCCCATGGACGTCGTTCAAAAGATATTGCAGATTGCAGATTTAAGATCTGAGATTGAAAATAAATGAAATTTTTAGAGGAATGCTTAAATTTAAGACTTATCAATTTAACCCAGTGAGTGAATCGATGAATCAAGAGGTGATGAAAAATCGAACGAAGGAATTTGCAAAACAAGTCATAAAATTATGTAGGCAACTTCCAGAAACCAGGGAAGGACGTCTGATCGGTAATCAGATTTTTCGTTCGGGGACCTCTGTTGGTTCCAATTATCGTGCTGTTTGTCGAGCACGCTCGAAGCCTGACTTTATAGCAAAAGTGGGTATCGTTTTAGAAGAGGTAGATGAAACACTTTATTGGTTGGAGTTAATCGTTGAGACAAATATTATGGAAGATAAAAATCTTAACCATCTAATGAAAGAAGCTGATGAACTAACGGCAATATTTGTTGCAAGTCTAAATAAAGCAAAGAGCCGGAAGTGAATTCCAAATTTGTGATTTAAATGGCAGTTTGAATTTGTCCAATCTGCTATCTTAAATCTAAAATCTGCAATAGGGGTTAATTATGGCTGGCATTCAACCGATTCCGAAAGAAGAGAGAAATTTAGGGGGTGGGGACTTTTTTTTGCTCTGGGCAGGGGCAGCGATCTCCCTGGCGGAGATATGGGCGGGAGGCCTGATCGTTCCGCTGGGATTGGGTCTGGGGCTTTGGGCTATTCTCTTGGGTCACCTCATCGGTAACACACCCCTCGCCTTGGGCGGCCTGATTGGAAGCCGGTGGGGCATTCCAACCATGGTGAGCGTTCGGCCCTCTTTCGGAATTAGAGGCTCCTACTTTGCGGCGGCGCTCAATGTGATCCAACTCATCGGCTGGACGGCCGTGATGCTCATT
>DCUS01000133.1:15152-15441 GCA_002327885.1 Syntrophaceae bacterium UBA2208 | reverse complement strand
TTGAAAAAGGAGGAGAGAAACCCAAAGAATTCAAGCCTACCCAAAGAGGAGTAGACCCCCCTAAGGAATCCAAACCTGCTGAAAGAGGAATTGAAAAACCCCGTGAGACGACATCTCCGGAGAGAGGAAGTGAAAAACCAGTTCCTGCCGGAAAAGTGATCGAAAAGCCAAGGGAGGGAAAACCGTCCGGAGTCCAAGTTGAAAAACAGGACCAACGCAAGCAATTGCAAAAAGAGGATCTGAGACAAAGAGAACCGAAGGAGATAGAGAGGGATAAAGAAAAACCTCA
>DCUS01000133.1:0-15129 GCA_002327885.1 Syntrophaceae bacterium UBA2208 | reverse complement strand
AAATAAGGATCTCCTCATTGAGGGGGCAAAGACCTTTGGGATCCATTTGGATGAAAAAGCGGTTGAAGCTTTTGATCTTTATCTGCATGAACTCCTTAAATGGAATCAAAAGATCAATCTCACTGCCATCCGAACAGAAAAAGGAATTGTTCTAAAACATTTCCTCGATTCCCTCTCGACCCACCTCTATCTACCTAAGCATGGCTCTTTCTTGGACATCGGGTCAGGGGCGGGTTTTCCCGGCATCCCATTAAAAATCATTCAACCCGCCTCTGAGATGACCCTGATTGACTCCGTTCGCAAGAAAGTCGATTTCCAAAGACACATCATCCGGATGCTGGGTTTAAAAGGGATGGAAACCATCCACGGCCGTATTCAAGACAAGGAAATCTGTCAAAATTTAGGAGGGCGCTTTGATGTCGTTCTTGCCAGGGCTTTTTCAGATCTTCAAACCTTCCTCGCTCTGAGTTTTCCTTTTTTGAAAGAAGGAGGCAGGGCGATCGCCATGAAAGGCAAAATGGAGGACAGTGAAATTCGACGTCTCACTGAAACCAAGGGGTCCCGATACCGTTTTCGGGAGGCTGGCCATCTCACCCTCCCCTTCAGCACTTTTAAAAGGACGATTCTCCTGTTTGAAAAGGAATGATTTTCGCCTTTTCATCTATCCCTTTTTTATGCTATAAANNATGGCAAGAGTGATTTGCATTGCCAATCAAAAAGGAGGAGTGGGGAAAACCACAACGGCAGTCAATCTTTCCGCTTCCATTGCTGCCGCAGAGAAGAAAGTCCTCCTCATCGACATTGATCCCCAGGGAAATTCAACAAGTGGTATCGGTTTAAATAAGGAGGGGGTCGATGGGACCATCTACCACGTTTTACTCCGTGGTTCAGGTCTTAAGGAAATCATCCGGAAGACCGACCTTGCTTTTTTGGATGTTGTGATTTCCAATACAGATTTAATCGGTGCGGAGGTGGAACTGATCCAAGAGATAGATCGGGAGAGAAAATTGGACCGGCTGATTAAAGAGGTCGAGGCGGATTATGATTATATTTTTATTGATTGCCCTCCCTCCCTGGGCCTTCTGACCATTAATTCACTGACCGCCGCCCACTCCGTCATCATCCCTCTCCAGTGCGAATACTATGCTCTGGAAGGGCTGGGCCAGCTTCTGAAGACGATACGTTTGATTAAACAGTCCCTGAATCCCAAATTAGAGATCGAGGGGATTCTGCTCACGATGTTCGATGTCCGGAATAACCTTTCTCATCAGGTAGCCAACGAAGTGACGAAACACTTCAAAGACAAAGTATTCAGGACGATCATCCCTCGAAATATTCGATTGAGCGAAGCCCCGAGCCACGGAAAACCCGTTCTCCTATATGATATTCATTCGAAGGGTGCGGAAAGTTATTTGAACTTGGCCAGAGAAATTATGACGGATGGAAAGATCAATGGCAACTAAAAGAATGGCTTTAGGAAAAGGCCTGGGAGCGCTTCTCCCGGAATTCGGACAAGCAGAATCAAAGGCATTCCTCTATTGCGGGATTGAAGAGATCACCCCAAATCGATCCCAGCCCCGAAAGCATTTTGATGAATCAAAACTCCAGGAATTGGCGGAGTCCATCAAAGAGAAAGGGATTCTGGAACCCCTTATCGTCCGGAGAATCGACCGGGGTTATGAACTGATTATTGGAGAACGCCGCTGGCGTGCGGCTCAAAAAGCCGGGCTGAAAGAGGTTCCTGTCGTCGTCAAAGAGGTCGAGGGAAGAGAGGCCTTAGAAATCTCCCTCATCGAAAACCTGCAGAGGGAGGATCTCAACCCGATTGAGGCCGCCGAGGCCTTCAAGAATCTGATAGAGGAATTCAACATCAGCCAAGAGGATTTGAGTAAACGGATTGGAAAAGACCGAACTACCATTACCAATACCCTCCGCCTATTAAAACTTCCAGTCGAAATAAGAAATCAACTTCTCCAAAATCGTATTACCTCCGGACATGCGAGAGCCATTCTCAGCCTTGAAAGCAGAGAAAAACAAGAAGAACTCTGTGCGTTGATTTTGAAGAAGGGACTTTCGGTGAGAGAGGCGGAAGCGTTGGCCAAGCGATGGTCAGAGAAGCCTAAAAAGACCACTCCCTTGACCAAACGAAAAGGGGATCTGGAGAGCCAGTTGAGAAGCCTTCAGGATTCCTTAAGGAAATATCTTGGGACAAAAGTCCAGATCACCCCGAAAGACAAAAAGGGGAAGATTGAGATCGAATACTATTCCCATGAAGATTTAGAAAGGATTGTGGAAGCAATCCTCAAAAACACATAGAGCAGAGCATGGGGCATAGCGAATTTTGAAAAAGAAAATGCTGTTCAGCATTGAGGATGCTATGTCCTTTACGCTTGGCCTGCCTACCGCAGGCAAGTGCTATGCGTTATTTGAAAGGAGTTTAAGATGTCAGGAGGAAAATCCATTTTTTCTAAAGGGACTCCCACACCACCGCCACCGACCTCCGAGGAAATTAGCGCTTATTTGGGAAAGCAAACATTCTTCGAGGGGAAGATGACTTTCGAAGGCGTGTTTCGTCTGGATGGAAAATTTGAAGGGGAGATCTTCGAAAGCGGCACATTAATCGTGGGGGAATCAGCCAGCATTAAGGGCAAGGTCGGGCTTCAAACTCTCATCGTCAATGGCACGGTGGAAGGGGATATATATGCCAAGGTACGGGTGGAGGTCCATTCTACGGGCAAAGTATACGGAACCCTGTATGCCCCTACCCTAACTATCAGTGAAGGAGGAATCTTCGAGGGTCACTGTAAAATGGAGGGAGAAATTGATAAAAAAGAGGATAAATTAGAATTTCTCTTAACAGAAACAGATCATCCTTTATCTTCTTGAAATCAATAAAGAAAAAAATAATTGACAACTTGTTTGATTCATGTTAACTAATTCACATTTTGCTGCCTCCTTCAGGAAATAATTTTAGTCTTATTAAGCACTCATCGCTATAAAAGAGGAAGAATTTTTATCTCCATTTTCGCTTTTGGGGGATTATCTGAAAGAGTGGGTAAGGCCGCTTCAATTCTTAGTAACCATAGGTTGGTATGTCGCTTTGAGTTTGATCATTCCTGTCGCGATTGGTTATTGGCTCGATTGCCCAGGAATGCTTAATAAGAGTCCTTTATTTACACTCATTGGTCTGGGTGTTGGAACAGTGATCGCTTTTGCTGGTTTGATTCGAATGCTCCTTCGGTTCCAGGCTGAGCAGGAAGAACTTAGGAAAAATAAAAAGAGCAAAGAGTAATGGGTCAAAACCGTCTGAAAATCCTCCTTTTTTTCTTCATTCCTGTTTTAATCCTCTTTATGTTTGGTTTAATTTTTGGCCCTCTTGGATCGAGTTTTTTGGGGAAAGAACCTCCTGGCATTCTTAAGGTTCCAAGACCTCATGTGGCACTGCCTGCGGAACCTATTGTTCATATTGGTAGTTTCTCTATCACAAACACGCTCATTGCCTCGTGGTTCACGATCATCGTGTTAGTCGGCCTCTCCATTTTTTTAACCCGAAAGATGAAACTGATTCCCGGTAGACGTCAGGGGATCGCAGAGGTGGTCGTGGAGGGATTGCTCAATTTCGTTGAAAGTGTCTCGGGCAAAAGGCATGCCAGGATGCTCTTCCCGGGCGTTGCCACAATCTTCATCTACGTCATCTTCAATGCTTATTTGGCCCTATTACCCTTTTTCGGAACCATCGGTTTGCATCACAGCTCCCATGGGCATGAAGAATTCACAGCAATTTTCCGGGCGGCCAATACCGATCTCAATGTCCCTCTCTCCATTGCCCTCATGTCCTTCTTCTTCGTTGAAAGCTGGGGAATGAAAGCCATCGGGGTAACTCACTATCTTAGCGAGTTCATCAATGTCCGCCAATTCCTTCAAGGCCTCAAAGAACTCTTCACCGGAAAGATTAAGACAGGTCCAATGAACATTGTTTTTGGTTTTATCAGTCTATTCGTCGGTGTCTTGGAAATTTTCAGCCACCTGACGCGCATGCTCAGTTTTACCTTTCGTCTCTTTGGCAATATGACCGCGGGTGAAATATTGATCCTGGTCTCCAGTTTTCTTATTCCTCTGGTCTTCGCTATTCCCTTTTATGGTTTGGAATTGCTGATCGGCATGATTCAGGCTCTTATCTTTGGCGGTTTAACCCTTGTTTTTGGTACAATTGCTGTATCTCCACATGAAGAGTCACATGAATAAAAAATTAGGAAAGGAGGAAAGTAAATGACACCAGAAGTAATGAAGATGTTAGTAATCGGGTTGGCTGCAGGTTTGGGATTTTTTGGTCCGGCCTTGGCGTTGGGGCTGATTGGTTTTTCAGCCATGCAATCCCTGGGGCGTAACCCAGAGGCCAGGGGGGCCATTCTCACTAACATGATTTTAATTGGTGCCCTCGCCGAGGCGATCGGAATTTACGTCCTGATCGTGTGTATTATCTTAGCGATGGTCGTTAAATAAGGAGGGTGTAGAATGGAAAACGGAGGGTTACCTATCAGCTTAGCACTCATCATGATCACGATCGTGGTGTTAGTGTTTTCCATGGTGGGGTTGGTTACTTTCTTAGTTCTTAGAGGATGATTTCATCTGCTGCAATTGCAGCGTAAAGAGGACGATATGGGAGGGTTCGCCAGTTTAGGTATTAATTTGCCTTTATTGGTTGTCTTCATTATCAATTTCGTTATTCTGTTTGTTCTCTTGCGCATCTTCCTCTATAAGCCCGTGCTGAAGATGCTGGACGAAAGGGCGAAGAGGGCAAAGGAAACAATGGAATTGGCGGAGGCAACCAAAAAAGAGTATGAACAGTCTAAGGGTGAAGTGCAGAAACAGATTGAGAAAGGACGCCATGAGGCCCAGGCCGTCATCGCTCAAGCTCTCCAAACCGGAGAAAGGCTGAAGGAAGAATCTCGAGAGGAAGCAACGAAGCAGGCCCAGGTGATTATTGACCGGACCCGAGCGGAGCTGGAATCCGAACGGGAAAAGATTGTTGATGGGTTGCGCAAGGAGTTTGTGGAGATTTCAATCTCGGCGGCTGAAAAAGTGATCAAAGAAACTCTCGACAAAGAGAAACATCGTAAGTTGATTGAGGAGACACTTCAGCAAAGTGTCGTTCTCAAAAAGAGTTAATGTAAAAAATGCCAAGAATAAGCTCCGGTAAACGTTATGCCCAAGCGGCTTTTGAGCTGGCTTTGGAGAGAAATGATTTCGAAAGCTGGCAAAAAAGCTTGAAGAAAATAGCCGAGTTAACGGCCTATGAAGAATTTATGGCCTTGCTCCAGAGTCCCCGGTTCCCTTTCGATGCGAAGAAAGAACTCTTCCAGAAAGAATTAGGGGAGATTCACCCTTTGGCCTTCAATTTGGCTCTCCTCTTGGTGAACAAGGGACAATTAGGAATTTCTAGCGTCATCTACCGAGAATTTCAGAATCTGTTAGATGATCATCAGGGTATCGAACGGGCAAGAATAACAACCGCTCACCCCTTGGATGAAAAGGGTCGAGAGATCATTTCCACCCGTCTTGGAGAAATGATTCAACGGAAGATCATCATTGACGATAGGGTCGACCCCTCGATCATCGGCGGAATCGTCGCCAGGATTGGTGATATGCTCATTGATGGGAGCATACGCCAGAGATTAGAAACTTTGAAAAACAGTCTCGTTGAGGCTAGGAGATAAAAACAGAAGAGGATGGAGGAGTATGGCCTTAGGGGACTCGAGAGAGGAGGCAAAATCTTTCTTGAGCCTCGAACCCCGAGTGAAACGCTCCTCAAGTGGCGTTCTGAAACCATATTGGGTTCAGGACAGAGCACTCTTTCAACAATTTACAAAAGAGAGGGGTTAAGATGGCAACCCGGGAACAAAATATTGTTGCAGTCATTAAGGAGCAGATTGAGCGTTTTGGGGCCGCAGTCACTGTAACCAATGTGGGGACGGTGATCGAAGTGGGGGATGGAATCGCCCGTATCCATGGTTTAGGACAAGTGGCCTACAATGAATTGATCCAATTCCCTCATGATATTACAGGCCTGGCCTTAAACTTAGAGGAGGACAATGTCGGAGCGGTAATTCTTGGCGAATGCAGCAAGATTAAAGAGGGAGATGAGGTTAAGGCGACAGGAAGGGTCATCGAGGTCCCTGTCGGTGATGGCCTGACAGGAAGAGTTGTGGACCCACTGGGTCGACCTCTTGATGGGAAAGGTCCCATTAAATTTGAGAAGACCCGCCCAGTAGAGATAGTGGCGCCAGACGTGACGAAAAGGCAACCTGTGAACACACCTGTCATGACAGGGATTAAGGCCATTGATAGCATGATTCCTATTGGTCGAGGGCAACGGGAACTCATCATTGGGGACCGGTTTACCGGTAAGTCAGCCATCGTCCTCGATACGATCATTGCTCAGAAGGGTCAAAACATGATTTGTATCTACGTGGCTGTCGGACAAAAAACATCCAAAGTCGCTCAGGCGATAGCGAGCTTGGAGAAGTTTGGAGCCATGGAATATACGATTGTGGTAGCGGCAGCTTCTTCCGACCCAGCTCCTCTCCAATATATCGCACCCTATGCAGGCTGTGCCATGGGTGAGGAATACATGGAACAGGGGAAAGATGCCTTAATTATCTATGACGACCTTTATAAGCATGCCTGGGCTTATCGCCAATTATCGCTTCTGTTGCGTCGTCCGCCGGGTCGTGAGGCTTATCCCGGAGACATTTTTTATCTCCATAGCCGACTTCTGGAAAGGGCAGCAAAATTAGCACCAGAATTTGGAGGTGGCTCGCTGACTGCCCTGCCTATCATTGAGACTCAATTGGGAGATATGTCTGCCTATATCCCAACCAATGTCATTTCCATCACCGATGGGCAAATCTATCTCGAACCCGACCTATTTAATGCCGGGGTCCGTCCGGCCATCAATGTGGGATTATCCGTTTCCCGGGTCGGTGGCTCTGCTCAAAGGAAAGCAATGAGACAGGTTGCTGGGAAACTGAGATTGGAGCTCGCCCAATTTCGCGAATTAGAAGCCTTTGCAAAGTTTGGAAGTGAGGAATTGGATAAGGCGACCAGGGACCAACTGGAGCGAGGCCTCCGCATTACCGAAATATTGAAGCAACCTGTCAATACCCCCATGTCCCTTGGAAAGCAGTCAAGCATTCTTTATGCCGTCACCAATGGTTATCTCGATGATGTTCCAGTGGAGAAGGTGATCTCATGGGAAGAAAACTTCCACCGTTTTATGGAAACGAATTGCCAGGATATTGAGAAGCAGATCATGACGGATAATGAAATAAAACCAGAAACAGAAAACCGTTTGAAAGCAGCGATCACAGAATACAAGAAGCAGGCTGCCTGAGAGCTCGATCATGGCAAACATTCAAATCCTACGCCGCCGCATCCGGAGTATCCAGGGGACAACAAAGATTGTCCGCGCCATGGAGATGGTGGCGACCGCTAAAATGCGAAGAACCCAGCAGCGGGCACTGGCCGGGCGGCCTTATACGGAAAAAATACGCCAGGTGATTGCGGATCTCGCCATCGAACCCCGCATCAAGGGAAAAACCCTTCCATTGTTCCAGAAACGAGATGTAAAAAAAATTTGCATCGTCCATATCGGAACCGATCGGGGATTATGTGGTGGATTGAATACGAACTTGAACCGCATGGTCGCCGACTTCATCCTACAGCAAAAAGTCCCTGTGACGGTGATTACGGTGGGGCGCAAGGCGAGAGCCTTCGCTCGAATTTCCAAACTGGAGGTACGAGCAGAATTCTCCGGGATCAGCGATCGGCCCACGATGCAGGACACCATGCCCATTTCGCATTTGGTGATAGATGACTATAGCAAGGGGGAGGTGGATTTAATCTATCTTGCCTATCCCGACTTTATCAGCACTATGGTCCAGAAACCTACGATACAAACATTGCTTCCGATTGAGCCAGCAAAGCTCCCACCCGGACAAGTGGCGGAATATATTTATGAGCCCAATCCTTTTTCGGTCTTGAACGATTTGTTGCCCCGATTTGTAGAAATGGAGGTCTATCACGCTATTCTTGAACTCATTGCCAGTGAACAGTCCGCCCGGATGGTGGCGATGCGAAACGCAGGCGACAATGCCGAAGATCTTATCAAAGACTTAACCTTATCCTTAAATAAAGTAAGACAGGAGATGATCACTAAAGAAATCTGTGATATCAGCGGGGGGGCTGAAGCCTTAACGGCATAAGACCTATCAATGATCAAAATAGTCTTTGGGTTAGGGTTACGAGGCCAGTTTTGTAAACAGTTAAAGGGTCCGGCATCCTTAGCCTTACCTTTTGACAATCAGTCTTTTGATTTCTGAGTAAAGAGCAAGGAGCAAAGAAATGGCTAAAGGGAAAGTCGTACAAGTGATAGGGACAGTGGTGGACATAGAATTCCCTCGGGATGAGTTGCCTGCCATCTACAATGGCATCACCATTCCCATGAATGGCAGTAAGGTGATTGTGGAGACCCAAGCTCATATCGGCAACAATTGGGTGCGTGGTGTTGCTTTGACTCCCACGGATGGTTTGGCCAGGGGAGTTGAAGCCATTGATATGGGGACTCCCATCTCAGTCCCTGTGGGACGCGCAACCCTCGGCCGGTTACTCAATGTCTTTGGCGAAGCGATTGATGGACTGGGTGAAGTGAAAACAGACGAGAAATGGCCGATCCACCGTCCGCCCCCTCCCCTGACAGAACAGGAGACGGTTCCTCAAATGCTCGAGACAGGACTCAAAGTAATGGATCTCGTCACGCCCTTTACGAGGGGTGGGAAGATTGGTGCCTATGGGGGCGCCGGAGTCGGCAAGACCGTCATCATCATGGAGCTCATTCGAAACATTGCCGCGGAGCACGGAGGTTTTTCCGTCTTTGCAGGTGTGGGTGAAAGATCGCGGGAAGGCAATGACCTCTGGTTAGAGATGAAAAGATCGGGCGTTATGGATAAGACCGTCATGGTCTTCGGTCAGATGAATGAAAGCCCAGGTGTTCGTTCCCGTGTGGCCCTTACCGGAGTTACTTTAGCAGAATATTTCCGTGATATTGAAGGCCAGGATGTGCTTCTCTTTGTCGATAACATCTATCGTTACGTTTTAGCGAACATGGAATTGTCCGCTCTTTTAGGACGTATGCCATCAGCCGTCGGTTATCAGCCCACTCTGGGAACAGACGTTGGTGAATTGGAGGAAAGGATTACCACAACGAAAAAAGGCTCCATCACTTCCTTTCAGGCAATCTATGTGCCGGCCGATGATTACAGCGATCCAGGGATTGTAGCCACCTATGGCCATCTCGACGCCGTGGTGGCTTTAGAGCGTTCGATTGCTGAGTTGGGGATTTACCCGGCGGTTGATCCCCTAACCTCCACATCTCGAATCCTTGATCCTCTCATTGTCGGTGAAGAACATTATCGAGTCTCTCGAGGGGTGCAGACGACCTTGCAGAGATATAAAGAATTGCAGGATATCATCGCTATCCTGGGTATAGAAGAATTAAGTCAGGAAGATAAGCTCATCGTAGCCAGGGCTAGAAAGATCCAGAGGTTCTGTTCCCAACCCTTCCATGTGGCCGAACAATTTACCGGAACCCCGGGCAGGTACGTTCCCATCAAGGAGACCGTGAGAGGTTTTAAGGAAATCTTAGAAGGCAAACACGACGACCTTCCTGAGGGCGCTTTTTATCTTGTCGGCACCATCGATGAAGCCGTCGAAAAGGCCAAGAAGATGAAAGGGTAATTGTGGCAACATTTAGATTAGAAATTGTTACTGCTGAGAGATTGGTCTATTCGGATGATATCGATGCCCTAGTAGCCTGGGGGGTGGAGGGACAATTGGGCATTCTCCCCCATCATGCCCCTTTGATGACCATGCTTCATCCCGGGGATTTAATGATCCGAAAGGATAAGGAAGAAGAATATCTTGCCATCAGTGGGGGCTTCCTTGAAGTCCGTCCTGATAAAGTGATTATCCTGGCCGATGCCTGTGAACGGATCGATGAAATTGATATCGCCCGTGCTGAGGAAGCCAAAAAGCGTGCTCAAGAGACGATGAAAGCAGCGCCTTTAAGCGTTGAAGGAGCTAGGGCTGAGGCAGCTCTTCGCCGTTCCTTGGCCAGATTGAAGGTGGCCGAGAGGAGACGGCGTCAGCCCCCAAGAGTTGGCTAATTCCAATTTTTCTTGCTCCATTAAGGTAGAAAATCACTCGATCCCTCGACCGATTTATGATTGGGAGTTTTTTATTTCCTCTCATCCCCCACCTGAACCTTATTCTGTTGACTCCATGATGCAGGTTTTATAGACTGGTCTCATAACAAAATACTTTTCCAAAACCTATGAGCAAGGTAACCCGTCCCATCCTTACGGGGGTTTTTCCCAGGAAGCGGTTGTTTCGTCTCCTGGACCGGATGCGGAAACATCCGCTGATCTGGGTCTCCGGACCTCCCGGTTGTGGGAAGACCACCCTTGTTGCAAGTTATCTCCAAGCTCGCAAACTTCCCTGCTTGTGGTACCAGATAGACTCCGGTGATGCAGATCCGGCGACTTTTTTCTTTTACCTGGCTCAGGCCGCCAAAGAGAGAGGGGAGGTTTCCTCTTGGGAGATTTTTGGCAAAAATCAAATCCCAATGGAAGGACACTAAAATCCTTGACTGATTTTAAATTATATGCCATCTTAAAACCGCATCAGTAAAGAATGTAGAAAAGAGGAAATTCAGCATGGGGGTTCGGAAAGAGGGCATAATTAAGGACAGCATGATAAAGAGAGACTTACAAAACTTTAAAGAAGAGATAATCCATCAATTTCATCTTATCTCCGAAGGGTTAATTGATCAAATAAAACTTTTAACCGAAGGACATTCGGGAATGATACAAAGACTTGACCGAATAGAAACGAGGCTTGACCATTTGGAGAAAGAGAATGAACGTCAGCATTTAGAAACACGCGCTCTTGTTAAAATTTCTTTTTCCGAACTGGATAAGCGACTTTCTAATTTAAGAAAGGGATGAAATAATGACAAAAAAGGAATATGTTGAGAGAAATATCGGGATGACTTTCGATTTTGTAAAATATCTTATTGACCATCCAGACAAAATAGAATCCTTACCAAATGGGGCTGAGCTTGATTTCATAGACAAAGATATGCCTTTTAAAATAAACAAACAAGGGGGAAAAGAATTGCGAGATACAGAGTGGAGCACGTATTCGGATCCATTTCTGAAGAGATAGTATGAACATATAACCTATGGATCTGACGTGTTTCTTTACCATTGAGCCGTAATCCTTTTCTACCCTTCTCCGTTTCTCCCCATCGCCCTTCCTCCCCTTTCATTCAATATGTATGCAATCTGTAATTGCTTTGTGGTAAGGATAATTCACAAGCCACACCTCAATTGATAGAGGAAAGAGTGGAAGAACGAAAGAAGTTTTTTCTGTCAACCTCGATAGTTTTTGCCAGTTATATCGTCCATATTTACCGTTTTGAAAAGGACAATCCCAAGAGCCTTGTGGGGGTTGTGGAAAAAAGCATTCACAAATTACAAACGGGGGTTGAGGTGAATTTAAGGTTTTGGTTACTTGCGTAGGTTCATCTTCCAAAGGGCTAAAGTGTTACCTTTTTTGTATTTTTAAGACAATCAAGGTCTCATCACTATTACTCAAATCGAGTTCCTATCAAGTGTGAGAAGGAGATAATCATGCAGACAAAGACGCCTCTCCTGGTAATCATTGCGTCGCTGGTCTTTCTCAACTTCATGCTTAACCCGGGCATCAGTAGTTCCCAGTCAGTGCGACAGGAATTGAAATCACATACCATCCGCCTAGAGTGTATTTCCAAGACGACTGCTATTCCTGTTGACCCTGTCATTGTGCGTCCTGTTGTTCCGCCAGAATATGAGTTGTGGCTCGACCCAAATGGCGCTGCACATCTTCAGCTCTGGGTAAAGAGTTGTTCCAAACTAATGGTGAATGGTAAAGATGTTGGGAAAGGCACATTCATAACCATTGGGGTCAAGATCAATGGCCCGTATGAGGTGATCCCAGTTCCCGGAGCCAAGATGACACTGCCGACCTTCTACTTCTACAGCATGGAAGATCGGAGTGACAACGAAGACTGGCTGAAGGCGGGCAAGGAAGCCGGCCTGAATTTCAAGAAGATCAAGAGTATGGAATGGGTCACCACAGGGTTTGTTCAACCTGGTAATGTTGTGGAAAAAGGTGATGAGGGAGACAAGGAGACTCCAGAGCATGGCTACTCGTGGGTAGAGCAAGTCAAACCGTTCTCTCCTTCTGATTTCCCTGCCGGGATGAACCTCAAGATCCGTCATGGCAAAATGCAGGCCACAGTGCAGTGCCTTGCCCTCATGCGGGGCAAAGACAGCGTCACAACCATAGAGGCTGGCAAGCATTCCTCCTTCAATAAGTTGTATCGTTTAAGCGGAACGCTTAGTGGTACGAGTTTTGACACCGAATTTTTCTGCGACGGCTCGTGGACACCAGTCAAATGAAGCCGAGACTAAAACCTTATCTGAAGCGGCAGCGATAAAAAAATTGGGGACGGGTTCATATTTCCGTGCCGTCAATCAATTGGGGTAGACGCCGCCCTCCTTCTTTCACCTTCTATTCCTATTGATTTCTTTATTCCTATTAAGGAGACTTTTATTGAAAATGTAAAATAAAACCCCCTTCTCGCCTCTCTTTATTTTCTATTGACCCACTAACACGGATTTAATAAACTCTTTTCAGACCATAGGCACTTTAGCTCACTATTATCTCTATGAGCAAAATCACTCGTCCCATCCTCACAGGCATTTTTCCCAGAAAGCGGTTGTTTCGTCTCCTGGACCGGATGCGGAAACATCCGGTGATCTGGGTCTCCGGACCTCCCGGCTGTGGGAAGACGACTCTTGTTGCAAGTTATCTCCAAGCTCGCAAACTTCCCTGCTTGTGGTACCAGATAGACTCCGGTGATGCAGATCCTGCGACTTTTTTCTTTTACCTGGGTCAGGCCGCAAAAAGAGCTTCTCCTCGATTTCGAAAATCCCTCCCTCTCCTTACCCCGGAATATCTCCAGGATGTCCCAATATTCACCCAACGATATTTTGAAGAGCTTTCCAATCGACTAAAGATCCCCTCCGCCCTCATTTTTGATAACTACCACGAAGTCCCACAGGATTTACTTCTTCATGAAATCATTCTCAATGGGTTATCCAGAATTCCGGAAGGGATGAACGTGGTCCTGATCAGCCGCAGCGAGCCGCCTCCTGCCTTCATACGCCTGCGCGCCAATCATCAGATGGAGGTAATGGGATGGGACGATCTCCGGTTCACTTTTAAGGAATCGGTTGGAATGGTTCGACTTCGGTCGAAGCAGAAGCTCTCAAGAGAGACAGTGAAACATTTGAATGAAATGGCGGACGGATGGGCAGCCGGATTGGTCCTGATGTTAGAAAGTTTAAGAAGGGGGATTCAGCCCCAAATACTTGGGAAGCATACCTCGGATGAAATTCTTGATTATTTCGGAACCGAGCTTTTTGATAAAACGGATAAGGAAATGCAGAAGTTTTTCCTTAAGACCTCATTCTTTCCCAAGATGACTGGCAAAATGGCAGAACAGCTCACTGAGTTATCCCATGCAAGCCGCATCCTTTCGAGCTTGAGCAAAAGAAATTATTTTACTGAAATGCATGCCCACCACGAGCCCATATACCAGTATCACCCCCTCTTCAGAGAATTTTTACTTTCCCGTGCCAAGAACACATTTACAAAGGAGAATATATCATCCTTATGCTCCCGGGCAGCCACTCTTCTTGAAGAAGCAGGTCACACCGAGGCCTCCGTTTCACTTCTCCGTGATGCAAACGACTGGGATGGACTGGTTCGTTTAATCACAAAGTACGCCCCATCGATGTTAGCACAGGGGAGAAATCTTCCTCTTGAAGACTGGCTGAACAGTCTCCCCGTGGAAATCCTGGAGAGCAATCCGTGGATTCTTTATTGGATGGGGTCATGTCGTCTGCCCTTCGATCCATTGCTCGCGCGTTCCTTTTTTGAGAAGGCTTTTGAACAATTCAAAACCCAAGAAAATCCACCCGGGATATTTTTATCATGGTCAGGGGTTGTTGAATCCATATGGTTTGATCTTTCAGACTTCAAACTATTTGATCAGTGGATTTCAATGCTTGAGGAACTACTGCAAGTTTTTAAGGAATTCCCTTCCAGGGAGATCGAAGCTCGTGTCGCCTACAGTATGTTCACGGCATTGTTAATCAGGCAGCCCCAGCACCCTGAAATCGAAACGTGGTCCGAACGGATGCTCGCTTCTTTAGACTATCATACAAATGTAAGCGTTAAAATGGTTGCTTTGTTCCGGCAGGTTTTATATCGAATGTTTACTGGAGAATATGCAAAATTGGAGCTTGCCACTGACTCCTTGCGAAAGTTAGTTCAATCCCGGGATGCCTCGCCTCTTGCCAGATTAACAACAAAATTTGCCGAGGCAATCCATTATCGCTTTACAGGATCTCATGAAAGGTGCTTAAACGCCATATCCGATGGCCTGGAAATATCACGAAGAACCGGCATCCATATGCTGGACAGGATGTTTTTATTTCATGGGACATTGAGTTCCCTGAGTGTTAATGACGGTGATGAGGCTAACGAGTTGCTGAAGATGCTGGAAAGGTTGTCAACGCACTCCAAGCCGTGGGATACATCTTTTTATCATATTCTGAAAACCCGGGTAGCCCTGTTTCAAGGAAACCCTGATGAAGCCGCGGTTCATGCGGAAACAGCCTTAGAAATTAGCATGGATGTAGGATCACCCCTCAGTTTATTCATCTGCCATTTAATGAATTGCCATGCAATACATCAACTGGGTAAGGACCGGGAGGCGGAAGAACACCTTAACCAGGCTCTTGATTTAGCAAGCATGATTAAAAGTAAAAATGCCAAATTTTATGCTTTATTAGCTAAGGCCCTGTTTGCCCTGGATCAAGGAGAAGAGGAAGCTTGCTTGCTATCGCTGAGGGAAGCCCTGGCTATTGGAGGGAAAGGAAAATATTTTGATACTTATAT
>DCUS01000169.1 GCA_002327885.1 Syntrophaceae bacterium UBA2208 | reverse complement strand
GAAAGTTGGTGGTGGATTAAGGTTTCCCAGACCAGCTCTGAGACCCCACGGCTCGCCGTGGGGTCTCACTGTTGTGATTCACATTTATCTTCTCGCTCAGCTGCTTGTTGCTTTGCATTAAACTCATCCGGAATTTCTTCAAAACCCGTAATCATCGCTTTGATGTGGACGAAGACGTGGTGACTCATCGTACACATGTACAAATGAAGAATTAAATATAACAGAAATAGATAGCTTGTCACGACATGAACCGCATCAAGTAGCCTGATACCACCCAATCTATCGATTATGCTGCGAAAGAAGAAGATGTTGCTGAAAAGGATACCTGTAATAACCATTACCGGCGTTATCACGAGCATGACAAAACCATAAGCGATCTTCTGCAAAGGGTTGAACTTTCCGTCTGAAGTAGGAATGAAAGGATTTTCACTTCCCTTGAAAATACCAACGAGATAGTAGTACCCCTGCTTTCCCATGGCTGGAAGATCCGCTGTTCGCCAGATGTAATGGGTCCGGAAGCTGCCGCTGACAATTATATAGAGCAACCAGAAAAGAAAGGAAAGGGACATCCCATAACCGAAATATATATGGATCAGGACAGTCACACTGTATTCGGGGATCAAAAAGGCCAGTCCGGAAGAGATTTCTTTGACTCCAGGCACTCTAAGTTGTATGCCGGTAATCATTAGCACAATGACAAGCATTGCATTGATCCAATGCCATATTCGTATAGTCGGCGTATGAAGGAAAACCTTTTTCATTGTTTCACCACAATCCGTAGCATCGCATGCACCAAGAGCAAGAGGATCATCAGGATCACCAAGATCATTCCAAGGAGGTCGATCAACTTGAAACCGAGGCTTTTGGCGGAAGCAACTAAATCCTTTGGTGCTTTGCCAATTAGAGCATAGAAATCGTCCTTTGTAATTTTTTCTTCACCAAGGAGGTAGATATCCAAAGCCAAACCGAGGGGATAGGAGGAAAGCGGCGTGCCTTTGACTGGGACATAGATGTATCGATCCTTTTCAGGCAGAATAAGGTATATGGAACTGTAAAACTGGGCCTCAGGCGAGTGACATGTGACGCAGTTTCGCTCCTTGAGCCTCATGCCCGAGAAGTCGTGATGCACCTTCGTAACGATAATTTCCGCATCGACGTAGATCCCTTTCCCTATCTTTTTCCTCAGGTCAACGACAAAACGGCCGATCTCTTCGCCCGTGACGATGTGCTCCATGTCAGTGTTGATGATCGACTTGAGATGTACATCTTTGCCAAAAACCCGCTCGATGGTTTCGTATTGCAGAGCGGTTTTCTTATTGTCTTTTTTATCCGCAAAGAAGAAGACCATACTCTTTTCCGATCCCGGGCTATGGCAGGTCGTGCACTCGAGGTAGTCGAAATGGAGCGTAGTGTTCGGAAGCCATTCGTGCCGGGAGATGAAGTCTTTGTGGCAGCGGGAGCAAAGCGCAATCCGTTCCTTGGCGTTGAACTCCTTGTACGTCTTGATCAAGTGAGGGTTATGGCAGTCGATACAGGAGGTGGCACCCTTCTTGGCATGAATGGATTTTTCATAGGTATGGTAGACCTGCTCGTGGCAGCGAACGCAGACCTTGTCGGTCATCTTATCCATGGAGGTGTGGCAATCGTTACACCGGACCCCTTTCTGTCCGTGCACGGTCTTGGGGAACTCGCGGATGGAGGGAAATTCAGGAATGAAAACCGAGGGCGTGATCTTTACGCTGTAGCTCGTCTTATTGGTGATCCTTCCTACCGCGCCGCCAAAGCGGGTCCTCTTCTCATGACACTCGCCGCAGTCTGCGGCTTTGGGCATGACCTCATGGTGATCGCCATAGGCCCAGTATTGTTTCTCCAGCTTATAGCCCTTAAACTTCTCAAGCTGCGCCTCAAAGGCGTGCCACTCGGCCGGATTGGTAAAACCGTTGCCATCCCGGTCAACGGCCTTCCGCTCCAGGGTTGCCCCCTTGGGCAGCGTAACCGTTGCCGTAATCCCGCTCTTATCCAACTTGCCGTGGCAGGCGACGCAATTCAGCGCGGCGAGATGTTTTCCCTTTGAAGGCAGTGCCTTGTGTGAGACGTCGAGATGACACAGAACGCAATCCGCTCCCTTTCCCTTTTTTTCCCCATGGATCTCATGGCATTGATTGCAGTCAAGACCCTTGGATTTGTGGATGCCGGCAGAATAACGCTCGACGGTCTTATGGTGGCAGGCATTGCATGCAGGAGACGCGAGCTTCTCCGAGTGAGGGATCTGGTTAATGCCGACATGGCAAGCTGTGCAGGAAATGTTTTGGTGGGTGGTCCTTTTTTTGAAGTCTTCGTGGCAATTGAAGCAGTCGTCAGACGGGACGGCAGCCCCTACAGAGGAACTCAACATCAGAAAGATGATGATAAGAATCGGCATACTTCATTTATCTTCTTTACTTAGGAATTTATTTTGAACTAAAAATTTCACTAAATGATCGGCCAATTGATTTGCTGAACCTTCCAAAACAGTACTACCCTCTTTTTTCGAACTACTGCCGGACATCATCAAATTCAGTCTTTCCAAAGCGGATAAGCTGCTATCGGGAGTAAACATTTTTCTGGTCTTTGGTTTGGGAGAAAAAAACTTTGTAACCTTGGTTAAAGCTTTTTCTTCAGAACCAAATTCCAGATCGATCCAATCTATTTCTTCAATTTTCATCTTCTCGGCTAAAATTCTATTCGGTAGTGACGGATATCGCGGATCATTTAGACCCTTCCCCACTGTGAACAAAGCGGGTAAACAACACTCCATCTCCTCCCTATCCCCTTTTCCAAGGTATCTCTCCACCAAAGTTTTCTTTCCTTGAGGAACAATGTCTAACTTAACAATCCCTGAAACCTGTGGGATGTTAAGCAATTCCGCAACAAACGTGCCTACCTGGCTGCAATTATCATCGATTGCTTTTTCACCACAGAGTATTATGTCGAACCCTATCTTTTTAATTACATTAGACAGAGCTAAGGCAGTTTCCCACGGATCAAAACTTTCATAATTTATACGGATCATTCGATTTATCCGACGACCACCCATCGCAAAGGCATATCGAAGGGTTTCCTCGGCCTCGAAAATACCTAATGTGATCAGAATAATTTCGCAATCACTTATATGCTCTTTGATCCGAATAGCCTCTTCCACAGCGATCTCGTCGTAAGGATTGAGCATAAAGACCATTTTCCCGGGGTCGATATGGCCCGTGGACAGATCAACTGTTGAAGAATGGTAGGCATGGCCAACCCGCTTGGCGCAAACGATTATTTTCATCCCCACTTCTCTATACCTTTGTCGGGCTCGGTGTTGCGTCAGGTAACTCGATTCACCAGCTCTATGATATCCATCAATCGAAAAGAGTATTCCAGCCCTTTCTGTTTCACGGCGCTATCAAACATGATCTCGCAAAAGGGACACGAGGTGATAATGCCGCTCGCATCTGTTTTGACTGCCTCTTCAACTCTTAACCCTTCTATCCTTCTACCAGTAACTGCCGCGCGCCACATATTTCCACCCCCCGCGCCGCAACAAAAACTCTTATCTCTGAAACTGTCCATCTCCTTCATGTCCGAATTTAGAATAAGTCCCAAAATCTCTCTCGGCTCCATGTAAATCGAATTATGGCGGCCCAGGTAGCACGGATCATGATAAGTGAAGATGTCGTCGATCTTCGATTTAACATTCAATTTCCCTTCCCGTAGCAATGTCACAATCAGCTCCATAAAATGGACTACCTCAATATCGGCTCCGAATTGAGCATATTCGTTCTTGAACGTATTAAAACAATGGGGACAATGGGTTACTACTTTCTTGATCTTGTACTTCCTAAAAACCTCGATATTCTTTTTGGCAAGATGTTGAAACAGGTATTCATTGCCCATCCTGCGCGCTGCATCACCACAGCAAAGCTCCTCTTCCCCCAATATTCCGAAATCAAGCCCAGCCTTTTCCAAGATTTTTGCTGCAGCAATGGGTGTGTTCTTGCTTCTTTCATCATAAAGAGCACTCATACATCCCACCCAAAAGAGAAGCCCTGTGTCATTTTGTTGATATACTCTATCGATTGTTAAATTAGAAGCCCAATCTTCCCTGAATAGTTTACCCTTCCCCAGTGTATCCCCGAAGATTTCCAGATTCTTGAATACCTGTTTGTATTCTGAAGGGAATTTACTCTCCGTCAGAACGGAATGTCGGCGCATTTCAATGATTTTATTTAAATGCTCGACAAAGACAGGGCATACTTCCATGCAGGCCCGACAGGTCGTACAAGCCCAAAGTTCTGCTTCTGAAACTATGTTGCTCACTAATGGAACGCCGTTATGAGAGAACGGTTGTAGGAAGGTTCGCAAATCCTGTATTACCTTCTTGGGATTCAAGGGCTTGCCGCTAATTGCCGCAGGACAGTTTTCCTGGCATCTGCCACAGCGGGTGCAGGCGTCAAGATCTAAGAGATCTTTCCATGTGAAATCCTGAATATGAGCAACCCCGAATTGCTCTCCTTCCTGGATGTCGATAGGAACGAGAGCGCCTGACGGTTTTAAGGATCTAAAAAAAACATTGAGAGACGAACTGACGACATGAAAAAGATTGGAAAAGGGGAAATAGGCGATTAGCCCCATACTGGCTATCAGATGTAACCACCAAATTATCTTATGTAAGCCTCTTTGAGTGCTTGTCGCTATGCCAAGGACATTAAATATTGTGCCGAAAAGCCACCCGACCGGCTCCCAAAGAGCCCACTGAGGGTTGGAAACGTTGAGACGAAACCCTTCCACACAAAAGCCCGAAACGAGGATGAATAGAATAAGGCATAGCAGAATTAAATCCGAAGGCTTGTTGTCCAATTTTTCGGGTTGAAGGACATACCTTCTGTAAAGGGCTAATCCGACGCCTACGATCGCTAAAAGACCAAACAGGTCAAGGACGAGAGAATAGATAAGATAGAAATTTCCCTCTAGCACTTTTCTGCCGAAAAAGGGAAGAAGGAGGTCTTCCTGAAATGCAATGATCAATGTGCCCAAGAAAAGGACGACAAATCCCCAAAAGATGAAAAGATGCATGACACCCGCATAAGTATCTTTTCGTATCCTTTCGTGGCTCAACAAGAATCGAAAAAAATACTTCAGCCGATTGCCTGCCTGGTCAAATATCTTCTCCTTTCTACCTTTTCTCCATCCCTTGATATGTTGAAGTAATCCGATGGATGCTATTGCAACCGACATCAGTGCGACGAGATAAACAGCCCCCTGCTGGCTGCCTACATTCCAAAAAATTTCACGACTTGGTATCAAGACCTAAAACTTGTCCTTTCTCTCTTTTTTGTTTGGCTATTTGAATTTTGTCAATCACTTGTGGGATGATCATGCGAAGATCTCCTTTGATACACAAATTGGCATAATCAAAGATACGGGCTTTCTGATCTATATTCACAGCCGCCACTAGATTGGAGTTCTCCATTCCCGCAGTAAACTCACGGGCTCCTGAAATACCACAGGCGATTAATAATCTTGGCGTGACGGTCTTTCCACTTATGCCAATCTGCCTCTCAAACTTGATAATTCCATCGTCGACCGCCCCTCTCGATCCTCCTATAGATGCACCTAACGCATCTGCCAATTCTTGAAGAATTGGCAGGCTTTCATTCCCTGCACCTCTACCTAAAGAGACGATTATATCTGCTTCCTCAAGCCTGATCGTTCTTGGGTCACCTTTTATGATCCTCTTACGTTTAGTGCGCATTATATCAGCTGGGATCTCGACATTTTTTTTTATCACTTCAACTTCCCTGGGTTTATTTGGTTCTATAATATCTGTCTCACCAGGCGGCATGGTCACAATGAGTGGTCTTCTTGCAAGAGGATCAATCGTTATATAGACTTGATCGTTATACGCAGATTTCGTTATCTGCAAATTCTCCTCTTGTCCTGTAATATTCTTTGCCTCCGTTATGCACGGAAGCTTAAATCTTGCAGCAATTCTTGGCGCTAATTCAGATCCTGAAGGAGTAGCGCCCATCATTAAAATATAGGGATCATATTCTTTTATTAACTCCCCTAAAACGAAAGCATACGCATCTAAGCTACATTCCGAGAGCAACTCATGCTCGACAAGGTATATCTTCTCTGCCCCATATTGAGTTAGAGTAGGAATACAGCCTCCGACCTGGGAACCAAGAAGGCAAACGCAAAGCTGCTCGTTAAGTCGTCGGGCCAACTTCTGACCTTCGCTGAGCAACTCCAACGTGATATTTTTCGTCCCCTCGTCATCATGCTCCTCAAGTATCCATATACCTTCTGGTTTCAGTCGCATTATATAAGTCTTCCTAAATTATACCCCTCGTGAATAGCATTCATCACCTTGCGGGGAGCCACACAATCCCCAACTCTGTAAAGCTCCTTTACTTGACCCTTCAAACTTCGGTATAGAAGGTCTTCAGCCAGGTCATTCGTAGCCAATATTACCGTATCCACTCCTTCAATATTTACTTGGCCGTAAGTATAGACGTTGAGACCCGTCACCGTATTTCCAGATATTTGAATCACCATTGTATGGGGTGTAAATTTAACACCTTTTGAAAGTAGGTTCTGATATATAGGATAAAGCAACCCAGAAGCCGCGATATCCATTCCGACAAAAAGCAGTCGTGTCACAATTTCAACTTTTTTCCCCTGATTAGCTAAGTACTCAGCAGTATTGATAGCCTTATGGTGAGCGTCATCGTCAATGAGGAGGACGTTCTCTCCCACTTTTACCTCATCCTTTAATACCTGCCGCACATTAACCACGTTATCCTGATCTGCTCCTGGAATAGGAGGAAGGAATGGAGTGGATCCGGTCGCTATGATGACCACATCAGCATTCTCTCTCTTCACCATTTCAGGAGTAACCTCTACTGCAAGGTTTATCTCGACGCCTAATTTTTTGACCTGTTGGCCGAGATATCGTGTGACGTCCCCAAATTCTTGCCGACTGGGTACTTTAGCAGCTAAGTTAACCTGCCCTCCCAATTCCTTTTCCTTTTCATAAAGGGTTACCCGATGTCCCCTGAGTCTGGCAACCCGTGCAGCTTCCATCCCACCCGGCCCACCACCAACAACAATAACTTTTTTCCTGGTCTTTGCCGGCTCGATGATCCCTATCTCCTTTTCTCTGCCTACAGCCGCATTTTGGATACATGTCCCAGGCAAGCTCGAAAAAACCCTTTTGAAGCAGCCTAGATTACAGGAAAGACAGGTTCGAATGTCATCCGACCTTCCTTCACGGGCCTTATTTGCAAACTCAGGGTCGCTAATGAGAGCCCTGGCCATGCCGATCAAATCAGCGTGCCCATCGGCCAGGATCTTCTCGGCTTGGATCGGATCTTTAATTCGTCCATTCGTAACAATGGGCGTATGACTCAAAACTTCTTTCATTGCAGCAGACTGATGAACCCAGGCCCCAAGCGGAGCACTCATTCCTAATCCACCCATCATTTGAAAAGTTACAAAGCTTACAAGTGGAGTAACGGTGATGTAATCGATCTTTCCGGTCGCTTCCAACCGCTTTGCAATCTCCTTAAAATCATCTAGTGTCAGTCCTCCTGGAACTAATTCATCCCCTCCAATCTTTATCCCTAATACAAAATCACTACCCACCACCTCCCTGATCCGATCAATTACGTTAATACAGAACTTCATCCGGTTCTCCAAACTGCCACCAAATTCGTCTTTACGCTGGTTACTATCTGGTGAGAAAAACTGCCCAATCAGATAGGCACTTGATGCATATAACTCCACGCCGTCAAGCCCGCCTTCTCTCACGTTTTTAGCAGCCTTAGCAAACCCCTCTATAAGTTCATTAATCTCTTCAATTTCCATCTCCTTGGGCATTTGTCGAATAACTGGGTCGGGGATTGCTGAAGGCGCCCAAACCGGAAGCCCTGTAATTTCTTCATTCCCCTGGCGGCCCCCATGCGAAAGCTGACCAAATATCTTGGCATCATATTCATGGATGGCATGAGCGAGTTTTTTAAATTGAGGTATAACGTTCTCATCAAAAGCCATGACATCACCGGGCACCCCAGGGAAATTGTCGGAGGTTGGATGTACCGACATAACTTCGGTAACGATGGCTCCTACCCCACCCTTTGCCCTCTCCCGCATGTATTCAATGTACTGATCACCCGTAACCCCTTCTCTGCATGGCAGGATTTTGTGGGCTGTCTGTATAATTCGATTTTTTACAGTGATATTTCCTATCTTGAACGGACTAAATAGATATTTGAATTGACCGTTTGTCATTATCTTATCTCCTCTAAGGTACTCCGTAGATAATTATCGCTAAGAATCTTTTTCAGCTATTGAAAAGGGTCTGACCTTTACTTCAACGGCTTGTTATGTGCTTGCTGGATCAGGTGTATTCAAAGGCATATAACACTCTTTCCTCCTTTAGATTCAGCTCGTCTTTACCGTATTGCTGTTACGATGACACGTGTAGCTTGGGCTGAAAGTGCCGTCACAGCAAACCTGACTTTACCAACAAACCAATCGTACACTCTACCAAGATGTAAAGGAACAACCTCACAAGTCCCTCCTCCACAACCAATGCTGCTTTATCTTTCACCGGTCACTCAACGGTGATTACTAAATTCGCAGGTAATTGAGGTTCAGGCATAAAAGGATAAGATGACTTTGTCGGTTGCATTCTGCCTTTTAAATCTATCGTTTTTACCTTTAATAGATAAGTGCCTTTTCCCGGGGGTTGCCAGTTAAACTTCCAGTATTGCCACCTTTCAGGATCGCCTGGTTTTACAGGAAACGCCCGCCACTTTGTGCCGTAATCACCACTGATGTAAATTTTAGAAATAGGGCTTGTATCAATTCCGCCTTTAGCAAAAGCCCATCCTTCTATTATCACTGGATCCCCCTGATTCACACGCGTGCCTGAATCAGGGGCGAGAAAACCCGAATTAGGTCCTATGCCCTGTTGCCATGGTTCCTCTGGAGACGCACCTGCAATTGCAAGAGGGACCTGCTTTTGCTTTTTAGCATCGATCAGTTCTATGGACTTAATCCTAAGCCCTAATTCCCAACCGAGGCCCCCCATGGGGACCAATCTTACGGGGCCGCCTTCCCAATCGCTTAATTCTTCATCATTAACCTTCAATGCTAACAAAGACCTAGGGTTTAAAGCTCTAACTAATGGAACAGTGTATTCCCAGCCGTCATAGCAATGGATATACAGCGCGTCGGCACCCTTCTTAACACCAACTTCCTCCAATACACCTTTGAGCGGCACGCCGGACCATTTCAAGTTGGCTATCTGCGGGGTACCAGGTTTAACACTCCCACACATATGCGTAAGATAAGAATCAGCCTGCTTTCTGTTTTTTAATTGATTGAGAGTATATTTGGTTTCCTTATTGACCAAACCTTTAATCGTGAGCAAATAGTCTTCTGGTTTCATGGGGGGAGGCGTGCCAAAGTTACGCATAGCAAAGATATCTTTTACAGGTGTGATCACATCTTGGGAGAAAGTCATATCTCCTTTGAGCGCACTATCCATTGTAAAACCAAGTTGGTTACCTTTATTGAATCCCCTTTCCTTAGCCCACTTATCCAATACTGGCCTAATATCCTTAGAATCATAACCAGAATAACCGTACACCTCCAATTCGTACTTGATATCATCCCACATTACATAGTTTCCTTTGTTATCGATGTGATGACAGCTGAAGCAATCGCCCTGAAATGCAGTTTTTTCTTTATAATGCATAGTATGGATAGTGGCTGCTAGTTTGGGTCCGGCCAGAGGAAAGCCTTGGTGACAATTCAAACAATGACCGATTTCTTCAGGTTTTCCGTAGCCGGTCTTTGCCATTATGTGTAACTTAGGTTCCCCATCCTTAAACTTCTCCAGGTTATTCGTCATGGACTTCCCATGGCAACTATTGCAACCGCGATTCTGTACCTGTAAGGCTTCCCTGGTCACTGCGTTATCAGGAAAGCCCTTTAAACCTTTTGAGTCAGCTAAGGCGATGTTTTCCGAGTACTCCAAAGCAACCCAAATAAACATGACACAAAAAAACATTCTAACAACTTTGATTAAATAATGCTTTTTCATACGTCCCTCCTTTTTAGACTCAAAGTACTGTCAAAAGTTCTTGCTGCCATTATCACCTGCTTTGTCGAACACTATCGAATACCCCTCCCCACGAGCGTTTGGGGCGCCCATTCGCGTTGTGGACGCGGTTCAATGTTCCGCACATATCCGTCCTCTCCCGGCCACATGTCTAAATGATACATGCCTTTATTCAAATTATAACCAACCATGCAGGATGGATTAGACGCGGGAACATCGTAGGAAGGGGCCTGCATAGGAAAGTTAACTTTAACAAGGTATCCTTTGGCATCGTAATCTTCGCCAACCGATACATTCCAACTATCTTCATCGGTATAGAATAGTCGTTTTGGGTAAATATGTCGTTGGCCGGACTTCAACGTGCCCTCCACCACCCATACCCGATGCAATTCCCAACGGACATAATCAGGGTTCAAATGTCTCGGCCCGCACACTTCTTCCCTCTTTGGGGCATAGGAAAACCTATAAGTGTTGTAAGGTATATATATTTCTTTCTTCCCAATGAGTTTCATGTTGTAACGCTCCATCGACCCATGGAAGCCATAGAACTCGTCCATGATGCCGGTTCCTGCGTTAGAAAAAGACGGGCAATCGAATGAAAATTCCGGAGCGAGCTTTAAACGACGCTGCCCAGGAAGATACTGGTAGGCAATGCGCGGTTCTTCATACATATTGATCTTATCAATCACAATGCCGGACTCATCAACCCTACGCTCCGGCGCAAAGGTAACCCACTTAGTCTTGAAATAAACATTTGCATCATATCTTGTTTCGTCTTCATCATAATACGGAAACTCTTCATAAGCATCATAGGCCGACATGAGAATCAACCTCCCGCTGTTGTCTGCAACAAAAACGTGAATCCTAAAACAAATAGCACGGCCTCTAAAACTCGTAAGGTGGTTCCACATTACTTCATAGCCATCCTTCGGAATCGGAAATGGAACACCGGCGCGAGCGCCACTTATGGACAAGCCGCCATTGTAAGTCTTTGCTCTTTGAGCATTCTTTGCTGTGTTTCTGATCACCACGTCGGGATACGCCACCGTGCGTTGGGTCTTGTAAATGTCGATGCGGAAGGTCGGATATTTCTTCATCATGGCCTTTGTACCGTCGGTGAGCCTATCGGCGTACTGGCTCATGTTCTGTGCATTGATCGAAAATAGGGGCTTCTCTGCTGCAAAGGGGTCTGGCCGCACACCGGACCCCGGTTTGTAGTTCGCGGGCGCTTTTGTCAATCCACCGGTATAAGGTGGGATTGTTCCCTCTTTGTTTCCGTCCATTTCAGCCCCAACATGCGTCAATGTCTTGCCGAGTTTCGCGGCCTCTTCCGCACTGACCGCTCCAAATATAATTGGTGCCCAGGTCATGACGATTATTAATGCCATTACAATCATTGATATTTTCCATATCTTCATTATTCTAACCCTCCTTTTATCTAGAATGTCGTCTTAAACGTAAACACCAGGTTGT
>DCUS01000022.1:1966-20080 GCA_002327885.1 Syntrophaceae bacterium UBA2208 | reverse complement strand
TAAATACAAGCTCTTTCATCAAATCATTCCCTTGAATTATTGGCAGCGGGATGATACCCTTATATATAAAGGAGGATTTATGATTCTGAAGATTCTACTGGGTATTGTAATAGGCGGTTTTGTCGGATTCGGTTTGAGTTATCTCACTCGAAGCGTGGGAAGTTCCTGAGCCTTCACCTGTAACCCCTACATCTCGACCCCTCTGGGTGCCGTGGTGGGGTTAATCATCGCCTTAGGTTAAGGCCACATAAGTAAAAACGCCAAGCGCTTAGCGCTATGCGCATAGCGATCTAAAGGGAGATAAATCATGCCTCAACTGAGACAGGATCCAACGACCAAAGAGTGGGTGATCATTGCATCGGAACGTTCCAAGCGGCCTGACAATTTTAAAAAGACCGAACCCCCTATAGAAATACCTGCTTATAAAGAAGATTGCCCGTTCTGTCCGGGTAATGAACATCTCACCCCCTCTGAGACACTGGCCTATCGAAGGAGCGGGTCACCCAACAGTAAAGGATGGTGGGTGAGGGTCGTTCCGAATAAATTTCCTGCTCTTTCCCCTGAAGGAAGTTTAGAAAGAAAAGAGGAAAAAGGATTTTTTAGAATGATGGATGGCGTGGGAATCCATGAGGTAGTCATCGGAAGCCCTATCCATAATCAACTTTTCCCTTTAACAGAGGATAAACAGGTGGAAGAGGTTCTCCTCGCTTATCGAGAGAGGTATCTTGCCCTGAGGGATAATCCGAGGATCAAATTGATCATCATTTTTAAAAACCACGGCCAAGCAGCCGGAACATCGCTCGAGCACACCCATTCCCAAATCGTTGGAACAGCCGTTGTCCCCTCCAATATTCGAAAGAAATTGCAAGAGGCAGCACGCTACTACGATGACCGCGGGAGATGTGTCTATTGCGAATCGATTCAGGAGGAACTCCATTTTAAAAAGAGAATTGTGTTGGATACAGAGAAGTTTGTCGTCCTTCAACCCTTTGCCTCCCGAGTTCCCTTCGAAACCTGGATTATTCCCAAAGAGCATCAGGCCTCATTCGGTTTAATCTCTGTTGAGGATTCCAAAAAATTTGCCAAAGTTTTAAAGGAAACCTTATTCAGGCTTTATTCCAAATTGAACGATCCTGCTTATAACTTTGTCATCCATACATCACCCATTAAAGATGAGCAGGAGGATTACTACCATTGGCATCTTCAAATCATTCCCCGACTGACGACCCCGGCGGGATTTGAAATGGGATCGGGCATCTTTATCAATGTTTCCTTTCCTGAAGAGACCGCTCAATTTTTGAGGGAAAATTAATAAGCAGCGCATATTATAGTTTGCATTAATCTCAGTAGGTCATTGCGAGGAGTGAAACGACGAAACAATCTCAAAACAAGATTGCCACGCCCTTCGGGCTCGCAATGCCAACTTTTGGTGGCTCCTGATGTAACTAACTTCATGCTCTCAGTAATAATTACGATATCGTTCATTAAAGGAGTGATCCAATTGATTCGCTTAGAAAAAAAGTGTGTAATTACTATTATCCTCCTTCTCCTCTTCAGTCTTTTATTCATGCCCCTCTCAGAGGCCGGCCTCAGGGAACTGGTCTTTGAAACCGTCTTGCCCAATGGGTTAAAGGTAATCCTCCTTGAAAATCACAAGGCGCCGCTGGTCACCTTTCAGGTCTGGTATCGCGTGGGATCACGGAACGAACCCTGGGGAAAAACGGGTCTTTCCCATGTCCTTGAACATATGATGTTTAAAGGGACAGAGAAGACCGGTCCGGAGGAATTCTCACGCATCATTCAGGAGAATGGCGGAAATCTCAATGCGTTCACTTCCTATGATTATACCGCATACTTTGAAAATCTCAGCTCAGGCCGTATTGGGGTGGCCATCGATCTGGAAGCGGACAGGATGCAAAATCTCGTTCTTCGAGATGAGGACTTTCGGACCGAGCGAATGGTCGTGATGGAGGAGCGGAGACTTCGTACCGAGGACAATCCCCAAGCTGTTCTCATCGAACAGGTCATGGCCACGGCCTTTCAGATTCATCCTTATCGTTGGCCCATCATCGGATGGATGGAAGACCTTGCTCGTCTGACGCTGGGTGACCTGAAGGAATATTACCGGACCTATTACAATCCGGCCAATGCCTTTCTCATCGTGGCGGGAGATTTTAAGAAAGAGGAGCTTCTTCCAAAAATTGAGAGGGCATTCGGCCCCATTCCAAAAGGGGGGATTCCAGATCAAGAGAAAACCAAGGAAACTCCTCAGATCGGGGAGCGAAGAATCTTTGTAAAAAAGGAAGCCCAACTCCCATTCTTGGTGATGGGATATCATGTTCCAAACCTCCTGCATCCCGATAGTTATGTGCTGGAAGTGATTGCCACCCTTCTCTCCGAAGGAAAAAGTTCGAGACTCTATCAGAATCTTGTCCGTGAGAAAAGGCTTGTCCTGAGTGCGGATTCAGATTATTCCCTGCTCTCCCGAGATCCACGCCTTTTTTATCTCTCCGCAGACCTCCTCCCGGGGAAAGAGGTGGCTGACGTGGAAAAGGCACTTGATCAAGAAATAGAACGACTCCAGAGAGAATCTGTCGGAGGACAGGAATTGGAAAAGACAAAGAACCAACTCGAAGCCTCTTTTATATTTGGACAGGATTCCATCTTCAATCAGGCCATGCTTCTGGCCCGTCACGAAATTACTTTAAACTGGAAAGCCGTTGATGATTACCTCCCCTCCATCCGAAAAGTGACTCCCGAAGATATTGAGCGAGTCGCAAAAAAATACCTCATCCCGGACAACCGAACGGTGGGAATACTGATTCCCCTTCCCCCGAAAGACGGAAAATCTTCACCGTCTTCACCTTCGATTAAGGAGCACGTGGTGAGATGAAAAAAATCTTCCTTATTGTCATCCTGAGCGAAGGGTTCACATTTTAGAAAGGCGAAAATGATGTCTTCCTTTCTTCGATTTTTTATTCCGCAATCCCTGCCTGTCCGGCAGGCAGGCGCAATCCGCAATCGAAAATTAAAACGTCTCCTCCTGACTCTCACCTTTTCTTTGATATGGCTGGGATTGTTAGAAGTCAATCTTGGGGCCCTGCCCCCGGTTCAGAGAACAGTCCTTCCCAATCGTCTTGTCCTCATTACCTGTGAAGAACGTTCCCTTCCATTCATCACCTTCCAGCTCCTCATTGACTCAGGGGCCCGGAAAGACCCCCCCGGAGAAGAAGGTTTGTCCTACATCACCGCTCGTGGTCTTCTGCTGGGAACTTCAAAGCGAAAGGTCACCGCCATCCATGAAGAGCTGGATTTTATGGGCGCCTCCCTTTATTCTTCTTCGGGTCGAGACTATGCCACGCTCAACCTGCGCGTCTTAAAGAAAGACTTGGACAAGGGATGGGATCTCTTCATGGAAGTCCTCACCCAACCCATTTTCCCTGAAGAGGAGACCCGGAGAGAAGTTGAAAGGGCGCTTGCTGCCATTCAATCTGCTGAAGATGATCCCGGGGAGGTGGCTGGAAAAGAGTTTCAGAAAACCCTCTTTCTCAACAGTCCTTATGGCCACCCTGTGAGTGGGACAAAAGAATCTCTTCCTCGACTGAGCCGGGAGGCGATGGTCCGATTTTATCAAACCTATTACCACCCCAATAATGCTATCTTAACGATTGTCGGGGATATTTCTGCTGAAGAAGTAAAGACAAAACTTCTTCCAACCCTTGTAATGTGGCCAGTGGCTGAGATTCCCAAAATCTCCTTTCCCCCCTCATTCGCAAAAGACCCGAAGACAGTGACGATTGACCGCGGGATCACTCAGGCCAATATTATCATGGGCCACGCCGGTGTAAGCCGGGACAACTCTGATTACTACGCCCTTACGGTCATGAACTATATTCTGGGCGGAGGAGGTTTTTCTTCCCGGTTGATGGAGGAAATACGAAACAAGAGGGGGCTCGCTTACTCCGTAGCCAGTTACTTTGATCCTGGAAAATACCCCGGTTCTTTCCAGATTGCCCTCCAGACAAAAAATTCCTCTGCTCGTGAGGCCATTGCCCTCTCCATTCAGGAAATGGAGAGGATTCAAAACGAACTGGTTTCAGAAAAAGAATTGGAGGGGGCAAAGAAATATCTCATTGGAAGCTTTCCCATGCGTTTGAATACTCAGGGAAGGTTGACCCATTTTCTCACCCAGGTGGAGTACTATGGATTGGGCCTCGATTATCCGGAAAAGTATCCTTCCTTGATCCAATCCGTCTCTCGGGAAGATGTGCTCCGGGTGGCAAAAAAATACCTCCATCCGAAAAACACGATCCTCGTCATCGTGGCCAATCTAAAAGAAGCCGGCATGGAATAGAAGAAGCGTAGCGTTGGCATTTACTGCCGACGAAATCATTATATGCCCACTGCCTACCGTAGGCAGGCAATAAATGAAGGCGTTACGGTTCTTGAGAAAAGTTCAGATTGACACATCTTCTCATAATCGCTAAACTGTCTTTTAAATTATAAAGAAATCCAAGATAATCCATCCAAATGACTGCAAAAAAAGAGTATTGGCAGGTTAATACAGCACGAATTGCCGATGAAATACGCTCGGCTGCCTCAGAATCTCGCACCGAGGAAGATCTCAAGATGCGTGTTGAGCCAATCCTGAGGAGATCTTTTAAGGACATTGGAATAGATATTGATATTGTTGCATATGAAAAGGCAACCGCCCTCAGAGCCAAGATGGATGCAGTCTATGGATATCTGATTATTGAATATAAAGTACCTGGCAAATTAGCAACAGCTCCAGGTCAAAGGGAAGCTAAGAAACAACTTCAACGATACCTCTCAGAAGAAGCAATTAAATACCGGCCACAAGAAGAGGCTTTTCTCGAAAAAGCCATTGGAGTATCCATTGATGGTCAAATGATTATGTTTGCACGGTATACTCGGATGGCTAAAGTTATTTCTACACCTCTTCCAATCACACCTGATCAGCGAGAGTTATTCCCTGGAAAAATCGCCAAGGCTGGATTTCACTTCTTAGGACCATATCCAATAACAAGGGATAGTCTTTCAAACTTCCTCATTTTTGTTCGAGCCGCAGCCAGGAGACCCCTCACCGCAAAAGATCTCAGCGAAGTATTTGGCCCAGAGCATGATGTTGCCCGTCAGGCTGTATCGGAAATCTACTCTGCGGTCATGAGAGCCCAGAGGCTCAGCGCTCCATCGAGGGTTAAAGCTTTCTTTACTGAGTGGGACAGAATCTTCGGAGTCGTTTATGGACAGGAGCTTGAGAAGGCTGAAAAGACTGCTGAAGAAACTGCCCAGCTTTATCAGATGCCAGGCGGTGTTAGACTCAAACAACTTCTCTTTGCCATACATACCTATTATGCTTTCCTCATGAAAATCATTGCCGTCGAACTTCTCTCCATGCAGAGGGAGAGCACGATTACATCTGTTGTGAGAGACCTTGGGGCATTGGATGACGATGCTCTTAAGAAAAGATTGACACGGCTCGAATCCGGCGCAGATTTCATTGATCAGGGAATTGAGAATTTCTTGGAAGCCGATTTCTTCCGATGGTATCTTGATGGATGGAACCGATCTCTCGCCAATGCTTTCCGCACTATTGTCCGTGCCCTTTCATCCTTCGAACCAGCCACACCTGTTTTAGAACCCGATTGGACCCGAGACCTATTGAAGAAGCTTTATGAGATGATTGTTCCCAGAAAGCTTAGACACGACCTTGGTGAATTCTATACGCCGGATTGGCTGGCAGGATACTTGATAGATCGCAGTGGTTACCCGGGAGACCCAAATATCCGATTTTTAGACCCAGCCTGCGGATCTGGCACGTTTTTAGTGGAAGCCATTCACCGTGTGATCCAGAATATGGGGTTCAGAAAAAAGGTTGATTGGGAAAATGTTGGCCGTCTCATTCTGAACAATATCGCTGGATTTGATCTCAATCCTCTGGCAGTCCTTGCCGCCCGAACAAACTATCTTATTGCCTTTGCCTCTTTTATCCCTTTTGTTAGACCTATTTCAATCCCGGTTTATCTTTGCGATTCAGTTTTAGCACCCACCCGGGCAAGCAAAGAAGGCGAACTCGATTTCGGACGTGTGGTATTTTCGACAACCAAAGGTGATTTCTTATTTCCATCTGATATGCAAGATAAGGAGAAGATCGACCACTTTACCCATTTGATTGAAATTGGCCTGAAAGGCAACCAAAGTCCCGAAGATTTCTCCGCCCTTTTAAGAAAAAGACTACCGCTTTCTGAGGGCGGGATAAAACTCCTTTTAAGAGTTTACAATCGTATCAAGGAATTGGAAGAGCAGGGAGAGAATGGAATCTGGGCTCGCTACATAAAGAATGCTTTCGCACCTGTCTATCTGAGCGGTTTTGACTATGTAATTGGAAACCCTCCATGGATACGATGGGGGTATCTATCCGATGACTACCGAAAAAGAACCCTTAATCTCTGGCAACGATATGGACTTTTCTCTTTAAAAGGCCATGAAGCGAGGCTGGGGGGCGGGGAAAAAGACTTTTCCATGTTATTTACTTATGCTTCATCTGACAATTACTTGAAGGAAGGCGGAAAACTTGCCTTTCTCATCACTCATGAGGTTTTTAAATCAAAAGGTGCAGGTGAAGGATTCAGGCAATTTGAGATTAAGGAGAAAGAGATACCACTCCGGGTCACTCTCATGGAGGATATGGTAGACCTTAAACCTTTTCAAGCAGCGAATAAAACCTCATTATTTGTTTTGGAGAAAGGAACACCAACCACCTATCCACTCCCTGTTGTCATTTGGAAAAGACGATCTGGAATTGGGGCCATTTTACCTGATTGGCCGTTGTCCGAAGTATTGGCTCGCACAGAACGTCATCAAGTGAAGGCTATCCCTGTTAACACATCCAAAATCACCTCTTCATGGCAAACAGCATCGACATCTTCTCTAAAATTTTCCGAAAAAATGAAAGGGAAAAACCCATATAAAGCTTACAGGGGAGCGAGTACCGAACCGTATGGTGTTTTCTGGCTGCGGATAAAAGAAGTGCGTCCTGATGGGCTTCTCGTTGTTGAAAACATGATGGAGCGAGGAAAGAGAGATATTCCTTCAACTTCTGCGGCTATTGAAAAAGATCTCGTCTACCCTGCAGTCAGCGGAGGAGATATAATTTCCTTTGGAGTGAAGAGCAATTTTCATGTCTTGATTTCTCAAGATCCCGTGAAACGCCTTCCCCATTCTGAATCTTGGATGACTACTCACGTTCCTTTGACATATGCTTACTTAAGGCAGTTCAAAGACATTCTCCTATCAAGGGGATCAAGGGTCGTTCGAGAACTTGCTCAAGAAACAGAATTCTACGCAATGTATGGTATTGGTGAGTATAGTCTTGCGAAATACCGTGTTGTCTGGAGACGGATGGCATCCAGAATGGCCGCTACGGTTCTTTCAAGGCTCCGCACTCCTTTTGGCATGAAAACAGCAGTTTCCACTGATACAACCTCCCTCTTCGCTGTCGAGAATGAAGAAGAAGCCCATTATTTATGCGGTATTTTGAACTCAAAGATGGTTGATGAGTATATCCGAAGCTTCTCTTCTGCTGGTAGGGGATTTGGAGCTCCATCCGTTATGAACAATCTTGCCATTCCCCAGTTTAACAGCGACAATAAGATTCATGTGAAGATTGCTGATCTTTCTCAAATGGCCCATGCCCTGGTGGCCCAGGGAAAGGAGATCGGAAAACTTCGAAATGATTTGAACGAGGTGGTGGAAAGGTTATGGAATATAAAATCTTAACTCTTTCAGATCAGGAATATCCTAAACGATTACTTGAACGCCTTGGGAAATCTTATCCAGAGCAGATATTTTACACAGGTCCGTTAGACTTCCTAAATAGATTCACGATGGCTGTGATCTCTGCCGATTCCATCAGCGGCTTAGCTATGATGGCTGCGAATCAGTTGTTATTCACCATCCGCGAATATGATCTCAACTTCATTGGCGGATGGCATTCTGTGATGGAAACAGAGATATTCCGCCTCGGACTATTTAGGAAAAATCTAACGGTGACTTTATTTACAGCAAAAGGGCTGGCCCGTGAAACCTTTGATTCATTCCTTGAAACGAGATTTTATCCTCCCCTTCATGAGTTCCCAGAAAGAGAAGAGTATTTTCGCAGGGCAAGGGAAGGGAAATTATTGATGCTCTCCGTTTCTCCTCCCAAAGAGGCTAGGATGAAGCGTCCAAATATTATAAACAGAAACTGGCTTGCCTGCGTTTTATCAGATGTCGCCTTTGCTCCCTTTGCAGAAAAGGGAACTAAAACTCTTTCATTAGCCAAGCAAGTTGTCGCTGCTCAGATTCCTATTTTTACAACCGACCATGAGGCCAATCAGGCCCTCCACCAATTGGGAATTCCTGGATTATCTCGAAAGTCAGTTGGTGCCTACCTGGAGAATTTGAGGGCACATCGTGCAAGCACCGTCAAAGAAGACCAAAATCAGATAGTATTACATGAACCAAATCTTGAACCAGAAGACAAATCCCCCAGGTTTCTTCAGGGGAAATTAAACTTCTGATTTAAATCGCACTTGCTATTTGTTTATTAATATTGCCCCAACTTATATCACCCTTAAAAGTTAGATTGCTTCACTTCATTCGCAATAACAAATCCCCCCTCCCCCCCTTTTTTACTAAAGGGGGGGAGGGGAGATTGAATAGGGAGTGACTTCTTGATAGATAGAAAAAACTGGGGTAATATAAGGACAGGAGTAAAAATGCTTAATTTAGAAATCAAGACAAAATTATCCTTGGAAGAAACCGTTCAACAATTGAAGAAATTTTTTGGAAAAGGGGGCTTGGGTTTGGAGGTCACCGGAGAGACCCCTCAATGTCTCAAGTTTGAAGGGGGAGGGGGTCACGTCACCGCCACCCTCTGTCAAGAAGAAGAAAAAACTCGAATCACTCTGGTGACCCAGGAGTGGGATTATCAGGTGAAAAAATTTGCCTCGGGCCTTGCTTGAAGAAAAGAGATCCGGAAGGGAGGAATGGTGATGAATGAAAAAGAACGTCTGAGCGCCTTGGAGGTGGCTCTCAACAACGAAATGAGAGAACGGGAATTCTATCTGAAAAATGCCGAGAGAACCCAAAACCCTCTTGGCAAAAAAATGTTCCAGCAGATCGGGGATGACGAACTGGAGCATTATGAACGGCTGAAACAACTCCATCAAAAATGGGCCAAGCAGGAAAAATGGCCTGAGACTGTTCCCCTCAAAGTGAAAGATACGGTTGTGAAAGATATCCTTGTCGATTTTCTTAAGAAAGTGGACGAGACAAATAAAGGAGATTCGGATGATTTAGAAGCTGTCCGGACTGCTCTCGACTTTGAGGCGAAAGGCGCAAAGTTCTATGCCGAAATTCGAGACAGTATCACAAATCCTAAAGAGAAAGCGTTCTTTGATCTCCTGTCCAAGATGGAAAATGAGCATTATCTCTCTCTCAAGGATACGGAAGAATACTTCATTGATCCTGTCTCTTGGTATCGGAAAATGGAACACCATACCCTGGATGGAGGTTAATCCTTCCGGTCTTCAATGGGAATGAGTTCCGATCAAGGGAGCGATCGCGGGAGGGAGGCCGCTACTCTCCTCCCGTATTGATAGTTCTCTATCAGGCCTGCCGGCGAAAAATCCAGGGCATCCCGAATAATATATTTTTCCGGTTTGATCTCAACGATCGGCGCAAACCGAACCTTCTTAAGCGCTTTTTCAATCTTTTTTCGCGACGGATGTTCAGGGAGAAGATTTTTTATCTTCTCCCAATTTTCTTTGAGGCGATTGAGTCGTTGCGCCCCTTCGATATCGGTACGGTAGATTTCATTGATCATGAGTTCCACAGCCCTCCCAAGATAGGTGAAGGCATTGATTTTCATTCCAGTCCAGCTCTCCGAAAATTCCTGCGATTCGACAAGGAAGGGGGAAGCAAAGATCACATAAATCGCTTCCGCTCCTGCTTGAAATGCCTGGCCAAGAGGAGTGATATCACGAATCCCTCCATCCGCTAAATGCTCTTTACTGATTTTGACCGGCGGAAAGTAGTATGGCATGGTACCGCTCGCCAGAACATAATCAACGATTTTTGGACTCTTATGATTCGCCGTCTTAAGCTCTCCGGACTCCAGTGAAACATATTGGATCTTTAAAACCCGTTTTGATTTCCTCAGACTCTTTGGGTTCACGTATTTCTTTAATAGTTTTTTGAGCGGCCCGGGGTCATAGATGCTATCCGCCCCCAAAGCGATTCCTGCGTCAGCACCCGGTCTCTTGAGATAAACACTTTCGTTCCCTTCAATCTCCTCCAGCCAGAGACGGCGAAGGGTGATGAAAGTGTCTTTGAGATGTTGAAGGCTGACATCGGAATGGATCGGATCAAAAGGGGCCTGAGCCAAAAAACTTGCATTCAAGGCACCCACTGAGACACCGCAGAGGATTTCGAAATCGAGTCCCCTGTTGAGGATTAATTCCTCCATGACACCGATTTGGAAGGACCCTTTCGCTCCTCCGCCACTTAACACCAATGCCCTACGAGTCATCGTCCCCCTCTTCGATATTTCTAAAAAAAGTATTTCCTGCTCTAAGGTAAAAACTTGGAAAAAATCCAACTCACGATGCTGATCAAAATAGACCCCAATACGGCACCCCAGAAACCGCTGACATGAAACCCGCTCACCAGGACGGATACCAACCAGAGCATCAATCCATTAATGACCAGTAAGAAAAGGCCCAGCGTCACCAACGTGAGGGGAAGGGTGAATAGGACCAGAATGGGCCGGATGATCGCATTGACAATGCCCAGGAGAAAAGCAGCCGCTAAGGCCGCCCAGAAGGTATCCACCCAGATCAAACCGGGGAAGAGGTAAGAGATAATCAGGATTGCCAATATATTGATGATTAACCGAATGATGAAAAACATAATCCCTCCTGTGAAAAACTTAGTTTTTCCTCTAATAAGAGTTTACCAATTTACACAAAAAATTCCAAAGAAATTTTACCGACCGTCGATCACTTTTTAAAACAGATGGACAGGTCGATAAAGCTTTAGAGCGGATACCTTTAAATGATGGGAGCCAGAGGTTCGAAGCCCATTCAGGGCCTTGTTTTCCAGGCGGGGGAAGGTTTCCCACACCACCAATCGACCGCATTCTAAAGTTTTGGAGACCTGTTTATCTGTTTCGGTGGCTTCCTTAAACGCATTCCCGGTCTATCCTGGCGATACGGCTATCTGTCTCAATGGAAGTGATCGACGGTCAGGAAATTTTACCATTGACAGGGAAATCTTTATTTGTTAACCTTACTTTTCAATTTGGTTGACAATTAATTAAAATTATTTTGTGCCCGGGTAAAGGTCAGGAGCCGGTCCTGTTGGAAGGTTAGTCTGATGCCGATTGAAAAATTAAGATGGATGGTCCTTGCTTCTCTCATGGCGGCCCTGACAGCCGTGGGCGCTTATATTCATATTCCTATCGGACCGGTACCCATTGTCCTCTCCACCCTTTTTGTTATTCTGAGCGGCCTTCTTTTGGGAAGCCGCTGGGGACTTGCCAGCATGGGTCTATACCTTCTGGTGGGGGCGATTGGCATTCCTGTTTTTGCAGGAGGGAGGGGAGGATTCGCCCATTTTTTCGGTCCCACCGGGGGATACCTTTTTGGGTACATCCTTGCTTCATGGATCACCGGTTTTATTTCAGAGCGGTCCCCTGGTCTATTAGTGATAGATATATTTGCTGTTGCGGTGGGATCGCTTGCCATCTATAGTCTGGGTGTTCCCTGGCTTAAAGTGGTCACTCAAATGTCTTGGACAAAGACGCTGATCGTAGGCGCCGTTCCTTTTCTCATTGGAGATGTCATGAAGGCCACTGTCGCTGTGGTCCTGGCGAGGTCTGTCCGACCTATTCTGAAAAGACAACTGATGAACGAATAGCGCGGTATCACATATGATTGAAATTAAAAATCTTCACCACCATTATCCCGATGGGACTCATGCTTTAAAAGGCATAAACCTTACTATCCAAAAAGGAGAGTTCATTCTCATCTGTGGTCCCAATGGGAGTGGCAAAACCACGCTCATTCGCCTCATCAGCGGTTTATTAAAACCCTCTTCAGGCTCCATTTGTGTAAATGGTTTCAACACGGTAAATGAATCAAAGCAAGTCCGTGGGGTAATGGGCATGGTCTTTCAGGATCCCGATAGTCAAATCGTTGGAGAAACAGTAAAAGAAGATGTTGCCTTTGGTCCTGAAAATATCGGGCTCTCTCAAAAAGAAATCGATGAGCGGGTAGATTGGGCGCTTCAAGTGATGGGCGTTAAAGATCTTTCAGAAAAACCCTGCTACCTGCTTTCAGGAGGGGAAAAAAGACGTCTGGCCATTGCCGGCGTGCTCGCCATGAGACCCCGGGTGATTCTTTTTGATGAGCCTTTTTCATTTTTAGATTATCCCGGCATTCAAGAAGTCTTGAAACACATGGTCCAATTACATCGAGAAGGACACACATTGGTCGTGACCACCCACGATATAGAAAAAGTGATCGCCCATGTCAATCGCATAGCCATCATTCACGACGGTGAACTCAAAATGGCAGGGCCGCCCGAAGAACTTGTGATGAAACTCTCTCAATTTGGAATCCGGCCCCCTTGTTATGCGCTTCTTGGGAGGGAAAAAGTCTCATGGCTCGAATAGCTCTTTGCTACTTTCCCGTGAATTCCCTTCTTCATCGTTGGGATGCCCGATGTAAATTTTTCGGACTCCTGATGATCACGGCGACCCTTTTCCAATCTAAAATCAGATGGCTTGCTTTCGATTCAATTCTACTGATAGGCCTCTTCATTCTTTCAAAATTACCTCTCAGGCAATTTTTTCGTGATTTCTGGACCTGGGCAGTCTTTCTTTGTATCCTTTTCTTATTTCAGTCTTTCTTCACTCCGGGGTCCAGGCTGCCGGCTCTCCCATGGCTTCCTGTGAGCTTGGAAGGGATTTATCTCGGAAGTTTGATTTGTTGGCGCCTTGGCCTTATTCTCAGCTATGCCATTCTCTTTACGGCAGTCACCCGGCCCCGTGAACTTCAGGATGCCCTTGTCTGGCTTTTAAAACCTATCCCATTTCTTCCAGAACGCCGGATCGGATTGATGGTCTCCCTGACTCTCCGGTTTTTTTCAATCATTCTCGATGAGGCTGAAGAAATACATCTGGCCAACAAGGCACGGCTGGGCGACCGGAACAAGAACCCCTTTCGTAAAGCCAGATTTCTCGCGCTTCCCCTTCTTCGGCGCTCGTTTTCCCGAGCAGAAGACGTTACGCTTGCCCTTTACGCAAGAGGGTATCGCGATGACCTGCCCCTTCGACTTCCAAAACTGCCTCTTCTTCATCTGCTTCCCCTCCTCTTCCTTCTTGGATTTTTTGCGGTCACAGGTTGGTTTCAACCATAAGGAAATACAGGAATCATATAAAAAAACAGCCGCAGATTTTTGCGGCTTTATCCAGGGAAGCATTAATTTAAAGACTTTATTTAGAGCTAAAGAGAGTATGCCTTCAATCGAAGGTGTGTGATTCTTTTTTCCATTTTTTATGCTGGGACCAGTTCGGGGGAGAGAAAGGAGAAGAACCCTTCTTTGGGGTTCTCCCGTTCAATCTTTCCGAAGGCACATTCCACGGCCGATTTGATTTCTCCCAGGTCGACGGGTTTCATCGCCTGGTAGAAAATCCCCGCTCCCCGCAGCCGTTTGACCAACCCCAGGGATTCCTCCGAAGAGATCACGATCACCTGAATCTTCGGATTGATATTCTTTAGCAAGGGAACCACATCACAGGCCTTGACCCCTTCGATCTCATCGTCGATCAGAAGGACATGGGTATTCCCCTTGCGAATCTTCCGAATCATCTCGCTCATCAGCCGGGTGGCCTCCACTCGATACCCCAGGCCATGGAAAAAAGTAGAGAGGGATTTGGTTCCAAGATCATCTTGATAGGCAATCAGTATCATTTTCGATTTCATCGTCGTTACCCCCTTACGATACCCGAATCGGAATCTCTGACTTCCTGGTCGGAGAAGTAGCCGCCCCAATAAATGAGGAGATGAGGATGCCCGCCGGAATCAATTGAGCCAAAACCACGATGATCCCGAAGGTCAGAAAGAACATCACTCCAATCAGCCCAACCCCCCGGACTCCCCCCTGATAAGCAATCCCTAAGGAGAACAGGGCAATCGACATGATCAGAATCAAACTCAGTATGATTAAAATCCTTTTCATCTTCTCCGTCATGGTCTTCATCTCCTTTTTATCGTCATTGCCTCTACTTTTTAACGGCCACGGGCTCGGCTCCGGGTAAAATCACTTCCTCTTCCACTCTCTTCTCTTTCTTCAAAGCCGCGGTGGCTGCCGTCCCGATGAAGCTGAAGAACAAAATAGCGGCCGGAATCAACTGCAAAAGAACAATAATTGCCCCGATGATGATGAAAATCCACAGGGCTGTTCCGGCATCCTTCATGCTGATGGACCGGGCAAATGCTGGAGAAGCAACCAAGCTCATTAAGCCTACCATCAACCCGACTCTTAATCCTCTCATCTTTTTTTCCATTGTCTTTTCCTCCTTTGTTTGGCGTTCACCCTTAACAATGCATTTGGCATGCCAAGAACCAAATAATCATCTAAGCATATGACATTATTAAGTTATTTAAAATCATAGGGATTATTGAGAGGAGGTTTCTGAGGTCTAAATGAATGGTTTAAATATACATATTGATAAGCTTGTATTTTCAGATTCTTACAACCAATTGATATTACACACTTTANNTAGAATAATAAAAATATACAATTTGAATAAGTATGGATTTAAACCATTTAAATCCGCTTTGAAAAATAATATCTGTTAAGGGTCGATTTTTTGAGCATCTAAGAAAAAGATAATCGTTTGAGGGTTGATAAAAGGATGGTTTCATTTTACAAATCTGTGATACCGACATAGGTAGAGATTGAGGAGGATGAACGTGGCTGAAATTGAATTTATTAAAAAAGAAGATCAATCTTGGTTCCTTGATCCAAAGGAAGGATTTTCGAAGAAAAGTGTCTCTTTTGAGATAAGAAGAGATGATCTAACTGGGCATATATCTCGGATTCTTCCCTACCGTCGAAAATATCCTGAAGTCGTGATTCCTCCGGAAATGCTGGAGGCTTCCCAGAGAGTCTGCCCATTCTGCATTGATCAAATCTCCTCTTCTACTCCAAAACTCCTGCCTGAAATCGCCCCTGAGGGGAGAATCCGCCGGGGAAGTGCATGGTTGTTTCCCAACGCATTTCCCTATGCTCGATATAATTGGGTGATCGTCCTTTGCAAAGATCATTTTCTTTATCCAGGTCAATTCTCCGTTGAGATATTAAGGGATGGTTTTCTTGTGGCACAAGAGGGAATCAAAAGGATGGGACAGAGTCAGCCAGACTTCCAATATTCTTCCATTAATTGGAATTACCTCCCCCAGTCAGGGGCAGGATTGTTCCATCCCCATCTCCAGGTCGTCATTGAGGATGTCCCCACGACGTCGCACAAAAAGGTGCTCGAAGGGATAGGCAGATATCAGAGGGATGGCAGGCCTTCTTTTTGGGAGAACTATCTAATGGAAGAGATCAAAAGGGGTGAAAGATATATCGGTCATCAAGGGGATGTCCATTTCTTTACGGCCTTCTCACCCCGTGGCATATTCGGAGAGGTCTTCATTCTCTTTTTCAATCGCTCGACGATCGATGAGGTGAATACAGAAGATTGGACCCATTTCTCTAAGGGCATGCTCAGCGTCTTTCAGTATTTGAAAAGCCATATTGTCAGTTTTAATTTTTCCTTGTTTTCCGGGAATGTTAAAGGGATTCGGTCATGGGTCTATGGAAGGCTTTGCCCCAGAATGATCATCCCTCCATGGAATATTAATGATATTAATTATTTCGAAAAACTCCATGATGAAGTAATGTGTGTTATTTCTCCTGAGGAATTCTGTGAAAACCTCAAACCCTTCTTTACCGGTTCTCGCGAAGCTTCATTGTGAGAAAGACCTTGAATAGAACTTCTCTGTCCGACACCTCAACTCGGTTTTTCTGCAGGGCACTTCATTTCGGTCATTGAGCCACCAGTCTATCAGAAAGACGGGTGAACCTCAATTGGGGTTTATTGTTTTTTATAGCAATGGCAAGGGCTTTTTTAGTTCCGATCAAAACCACTAATTTCTTAGCGCGGGTAATGCCAGTATAAATCAGATTCCTCTGGAGGAGCATATAATGTTGGGTCGTGACGGGGAGGACGACCACCGGATATTCGCTTCCTTGAGATTTGTGGACAGAGATGGCATAAGCCAATACCACCTCATCCAGTTCAGAGTAATCATAAGAAACCAACCTCCCCTCAAAGTCTATAGTCAGTTCCCTGTCTTCCGGGTCAATCCTTGAAACCCATCCAATGTCTCCATTAAAGATCTCTTTGTCATAGTTGTTTACAATCTGCATGACCTTATCATGCAATTTGAAGAGTCTGCTTCCATGAATGATGGATTGTTGGTTAGAGTTCAGCTTCTTTTGTAATTCAAGGTTAAGGTTAATCGCTCCAATGACTCCCTTATGCATGGGCGTAAGAACCTGAATATCCCGGATGGGGTGAAATCCAAAATGTTTGGGTATTCTCTCACTACAGAGTGTCAGGATTTGATTGAGTGCCTTTTCTGGTTCTTCTTCCTGGATAAAATAGAAATCGGCAGCCTCTTTCCTTTCTATTTCTTTCAGGATAGGAAATTCACCTTGATTTACCTTGTGAGCATTTACGATGATCATGCTTGTCTGAGCCTGACGAAAGATTTCCGTCAATCTGACCACGGTAAAGATGCCGGAATCCATGATATCCTTCAAAACATTGCCTGGGCCAACTGAAGGAAGCTGGTCTACATCCCCGACCAATATCAAATGAACCTGTGGCGGAATGGCTTTGAACAGATGATACATCAAAAGAGTATCCACCATTGAGGCTTCATCTATTATGATAACCTCTGCCTCCAGAGGATCGTCCTGGTCTTTCTTAAAGCCCCCTTTTTGAGGGGAGTATTCAAGCAATCGATGGATGGTTTTAGCCTCCCAACCCGTTGCTTCGCTCATTCTTTTGGCAGCCCTCCCTGTCGGAGCGGCAAGGAGGATTCTCAATTTCAACTGGTGAAATATCTTTAATATGGCAGTGATGATGGTCGTCTTTCCGGTTCCTGGGCCACCCGTGATAATAAGAACTTTTGAATTTGCTGCCAGTAAAACTGCTTCTTTCTGATTTTCAGCAAGTTCTATTTTCAGTTTCTGCTGAACCCATTCAATTGCCTTCTCAGGATGAATGGGTCGAATGTTTGAGGGAGATTCTTTCAACTTACTTAACCTTTGGGCAATTGCTGTTTCTGCCACATAGAAGGGAGCAAGATAGACCGCCTTCTGCCCATCTTTGATGTCTTCAATAAAAATCTCCCTTTCACTGGAAAGCTCTATAATTGCTCTGGTAATAATTTCCTGGTCAACCTTCAATATCTCTTTAGCTTTACGAATCAAGTTTGTTTCAGGGTAGTAGACGTGCCCTTCTTCGGTCAGTTCATTTAGCGCATAGATGACTCCTGCTTTGGCTCTGACCAACGAGTTCGGATCGATGCCTATATTTTGGGCTATCTTGTCTGCGGTGATGAAACCGATACCGTGGATATCATGAGCGAGGCGGTAGGGGTTTTCCTTTACCGCTTCGATGGAACGTTCCCGATATTGTTTGTAAATCTTGGCAGAGTAGGAAGAACTCACTCCGTGACCCTGTAGAAAGATCATAATCTCCTTAATCTCTTTCTGTTCCCCCCAGGCCTTTATGATCATGGCAATCCTTTTCGGGCCGATGCCATCCACTTCTGAAAGCCTTTCTGGTGTCTTCTCAATAACCTCTAAAGTCTCCAGAGCAAATTTCTTGACAATTCTCTCTGCTATGATTGGACCGATGCCCTTGATTAACCCCGAACCCAGGTATTTCCTGATGCCGTGGACTGTGGCGGGGACAGTGACTTCGTA
>DCUS01000022.1:0-1922 GCA_002327885.1 Syntrophaceae bacterium UBA2208 | reverse complement strand
GGTAGGTTATTCTTTCGAGAAAACCGAAGATGACAGTCATTTTGTTTACCAATTTTATTGAAAGGATGTAACCGGAGGACTCATTCCTTCAGAACTTTAGCAGAATGTGTGTCCGTAGTCAAAAAATTGGGATGGCGGGGCAACATGGCTAATGAGCATCGTTGTAAATTTGTGTTTTATCCGCATTTGGGGTTAATAAAAAACGGTTCTGATTTCAATTGAAATTAAAACACGTAATTTAGGTTTGCAATGACCCCTTGGCAATGTCCGCCTATTTAAGTCGTTCACTATAGAGATCGGTTTTTTACCTTCTCACGGAGGAAATTTGGGTCTTTTTGTTGTCGGAGAAAATTCGGTTTTTAAGCCATTGTCGGTTCTCTAAAATCACCTCGTCAATGATCTCCCCGCAGTAGATACATCTCCACCCCCAAAAACGTTCTTGGTCACCCGAGAATTGTTCATAAACCATAGCATTTCCACAGCGGTCACACTGCATATCCGGAGTCTATCAAGATAGGTTTATAAGGTCAACAAGAATCTAAATGAGTGGTAGGTGCCACATCATAATGTCTGAAGCTGTGAAAAGTTTGGATGAAAGGGATGGTAAGAATATCGGGGAGAAAAACTTGCCAAATCAGGCAAAATCTTGCTAAAATAGAATGCTATATGGTAATTTAAAATTTAATGCTTTCAAATACTTCCTTTACAATTTAATGGGTATCGAAAACCAGCGATGATTGATAAAGAATTTGATGAGAAATATATGAGAATGGCCCTCGAAGAAGCAAAAAAAGCTGGTCAGAAAGGAGAAATCCCAGTAGGAGCCATCTTATTAAAAGAGGGCCAGGTGCTTGCAAAAGATCATAACCGGTGTATTGAGCTCAGTGATCCGACTGCCCATGCTGAGATTCTTGTTCTCCGAAGAGGAGGAAAGATTTTGAAAAATTACCGGCTAAATGATACAGTAATATATGTAACCGCAGAGCCCTGTCCAATGTGTGTGTCTGGAATGGTCCACAGCAGAATATCAAGACTGGTTTTTGGGACCCTTGAGCCGAAATTTGGGGCGGTGGAATCAAAATTCAGGATGTTGAATGGTGAGGGGTTAAACCACAAGATGGAGGTTGATCAAGGTATTCTTAGGAAGGAGTGTGCTGAAATTTTAAAGGGTTTTTTCAAGGATAAGAGAATCTAGTTGATATAGCGTTTGATGTTCGGGGATGAAAATATTCTCCTAACTCTGAACTAATAACTCCTTTCTTTTATTAAAAGGAGAGGTTGCCGAGTGGCTTAAGGCGCCGCTCTCGAAAAGCGGTTCTCCCGAAAGGAGACGTGGGTTCAAATCCCACCCTCTCCGCCAAACTTCCCTTGAAATTATTGAAGAATTTGCCCTAAAATGCCATAAAAAAATTTATCCAAACTTTATCCGACAGGTTTATTTCCTCAGCACCCTTCTCAACCTTTCAGGATTTTGCTTCGCATATTTCTCCGTCATTTTCTGGCTAGTAGAATGATTCCAAATTAACATATAAATGCATGGTTTTCATTTGAGTAATGGTATGATTTGGTCCATTTTGTATTTCCACTTGAAAACAACGGGCATCTGATTGACCTCGTCAATGTATTGAAGGATACGTTCTTTCAACTCCGATTTTGATTTCACCCGGATGGCTCTCAGGAATGACCGGGTGGCCTTACTGAAAAACGTTTCGATGATGTTGAGCCAAGAACCATGGGTCGGAGTAAAGATGAAGTCGAAGCGATTTGGGACTGAAGCAAGGTATCTTTTTGTTTCTTTGGAGATGTGAGCGGAATGATTATCCAAAATGATTCGGATCTTAATACCAGGAGCATAGAAGTGATCGAGCTTCGTAAGAAACTCAACGAACTCCGCACCTCGATGTCTGTCTTGGACGTCCCCA
>DCUS01000219.1 GCA_002327885.1 Syntrophaceae bacterium UBA2208 | reverse complement strand
GCCGCATTGATGCGAGTAATCCAAAGTCTTCTGAAATCTCTCTTCCGGGCCCTTCGATCTCGATAGGCATAGGCGAGAGCTCGATGGACCGCGTCCACCGCCGTCCGATAAAGCCGGCTTCGTCCTCCCCTATAGCCTTTCGCCATCTTCAGGACCTTTTTCCTTCTCTCTTTTGTTTTTGGTCCTCCTTTTACCCTTGGCATGATTGACCTTCCTCCTGCTATTAATAAATTTCAAGTTCCAGATTTCAGGCTCAAAGTTTCAAATATCCATTGAAACGAAAAAACATGGAACCTGAAACACGCAACTTGTGTCTGAACCATTTAGATATAAGGAATTAATTTCTTAATCCCTTTGGTATCCGCTTTCTCGATGAGCTTCGGTCTTCTGAGACCGCGCTTTCGATTCGTCGGTTTCTTCGTCAGAATATGTCGGGCAAAAGCTTTTTTGGCCTTGATTTTTCCCGTCCCGGTCTTTTTAAATCGCTTTGCCGCTCCTCGATTGGTCTTTATTTTTGGCACAATCCCCTCCTCTTTATGAATAAATTCACTCCAACGGAACTNNTTAACCCTAAAACCAACAACTTTTATTTTCTAAATAACTACGGCTTTTGACTCTGGAGGGGAGCTAAGACCATGATAAAATTTCTTCCCTCAAATTTGGGAGCCTGCTCGATCTTTCCGCTTTCTTTTAACTCCTCGGCAATTCTTCCCAGCATGTTCCTTCCAAAATCCGGGTGAGCTAACTCCCTTCCCCTAAAAACAACGGTCACCTTGGTCTTATTTCCCTCCTTCAAAAACCGCTCAATATGACGAAGCTTGAATTGAAAATCATGCTCCTCCGTTTTCGGCCTCATCTTCACTTCCTTAAGGTGGACAATGGCTTGTTTCTTTTTTGCCTCATGGGCCTTCTTGCTCTGCTGATATTTAAACTTGCCATAGTCCATGATGCGGCAGACAGGGGGTTCCGATTTCGGAGAAACCTCTACCAGGTCTAACTCAAAATTGGCCGCCAAGCGAAGGGCTTCGAATGTCGCTAAAATTCCCAACTGTTTGCCTTCGGGGTCAATGACCCTCACTTCCTTCGCTCGAATCTCTCGATTAATTCGAACATCCCTGACGATAAACATCACCTCCTTCTCAACTGATCGCTATGCGCATAGCGCCTGCCTGCACGAAGCGCTTCGGCGAAGGCAGGCTAAGCGCTTAGCGTGTTTTTGTTATAGGGTTGGATATTCCGATTCAATTTGCTTGACGAAATCCTCAACGGTCACCGATTTTAATGTTTCGCCACTCCTCTTTCGAGGAGACAGGGTCTCCTCTTTCACTTCACGGTCTCCAACCACCAACATATAGGGAATCTTTTGAATTTGGGCTTCTCGAATCTTGAATCCCAATTTCTCATTACGGAAATCCTTTTCCACCCTCACTCCCTTTTGAATCAATTGATGGTAAACACCTTCTGAATAAGGAATCTGTCTATCCGTGACGGTCATCAAAACGGCTTGAGTGGGGGCAAGCCAAACGGGAAATGCTCCGGCATAGTGTTCGATCAACACTCCGATAAACCTCTCCATCGCACCGAGGATGACACGATGAAGCATGACCGGTCGATGCCGTTCCCCATCGCTCCCCACATAAGTCAGATCGAACCGTTCAGGCATGGCAAAATCCACCTGAATCGTTGCACATTGCCACCTTCGATTGAGGGCGTCTTTCAGTTTGACATCAATCTTCGGACCATAAAAGGCCCCCTCCCCCTCATTGACATCATAAGGAAGATTTTTCATCTTGAGGGCTTGAAGCAGAGCTTGAGTGGCCCTTTCCCAATCCTCATCCTCGCCAATGGACTTTTCGGGCCGGGTGCTAAGCTCCATCTCAAATTCAAAACCAAAGACCTTCATCACATCATCCACAAACTCGATGATCGCGCAAATCTCATCATTCAATTGATCGGGTCGGCAAAGGATGTGTGCATCATCCTGGGTAAATCCCCTCACCCGAAGCAGACCATGGAGTTCTCCGGATTTCTCATGACGATAGACCGTTCCCAATTCGAAATAACGGAGGGGGAGGTCCCGATAACTTCGAATCTGGGATTTGTAGATAAGCATGTGGGCAAGACAATTCATCGGTTTAATTCCATACTCCGCATCTTCGACTTTCGTGAAATACATCTTATCCCGGTAGTTCTCGAGATGGCCCGACTGTTTCCAGAGATCGAGCCGGAGAAGCTGCGGGCCAATGACAATCTGATACCCCCGTTTGAAATGCTCTTTCTTCTCAAAATCTTCCAGGATCGTCCGGAGCATGGCCCCTTTGGGATGGTAAATCACCATCCCCGGACCGGCCTCTTCGCTAAGACTGAAAAGATCCAGCTCCCTTCCCAGCTTCCGGTGATCCCGTTTACGTGCCTCCTCAAGCATATCGAGAAACTCCTCTAATGCCTTTGGAGCGGGAAAGGCCGTTCCATAAATTCTTTGGAGAACCCGATTCCGGGCGTCACCCCTCCAATAAGTACCCGATACATTCAAAAGCCGAAAGGCCTTAATTCTTCCAGTGGAAGGAATATGCGGCCCTTCACAAAGGTCTAAGAAAGTTCCCTGACGATAGAGAGTGACATAGTCGGGAAGGTCTTCCAAGTGCTCAACTTTATAGGTTTCACCCATCCCCTGAAATTTTTTAACGGCCTCCTCATTTGAAACTTCATCCCGAATAAAAGGCTCATCTTTAGCAATAATATCTGACATCCTTTTTTCAATCATCTCAACATCTTGCGGGGTAAAAGTTCGCTCATAATCGAAGTCATAATAGAAACCGTTTTCAGTATGAGGGCCAAAGGTCAATTTAACAGTTGGAAAGAGTTCCTTCACTGCCTGGGCCATGACATGAGATGCAGAGTGGCGCAATATCTCTAACCCTTTTTTCGTACGAACGGATACAAATGAAACAACAGCATCTTTTTCCACGGCTCGAGCGAGATCAAACAGTACACCATCCACTTGTGCTGCAACAGCCTCTTCATCCCACTGGTTAGCTAATTCCTGAAGTTTTGTCCCTTTAGGAATTGGCTTTTTTTCACCATCGGGCATTGTGATAATTACCTGCTCTCCCATATCCCTCGCTGCCTCACTTGAATTGAAGCGGAAAAGGCATCACCCATAAACAACACGGAATGATGCCTCTTCATTTTTTTTCATTAAAATATTTGTCTCTTCAGCAACTTATGCTTCACTTTTTAATAATTTAGTTTCAATGGTAGGCACGTGGGGATTTGAACCCCAGACTTCTACCGCGTCAAGGTAGCGCTCTCCCCCTGAGCTACGTGCCTTTTGACCTCCTTTGTCCAACACCAGATAAAACAAAAAGACTGATGAAAAACGTTGTATGCATAACAGGTTTTTCGAATATTGTCAAGAAAATTGTTAAGTTACATCTCTATGCCCTGAATACTAATTCTCCTTTCCTGTCATCCAAGTCTGCAGTGATGCCACTTCCTTCTTTAAATTTACCTTCCAATATTTTCATGGCCAATTTATCCTGAATCTCCTTTTGAATGACACGCTTGAGTGGTCTCGCTCCATAAGCTGGATCAAATCCTTCCCTGGCTAACCATTCCTTTGCTTTTTCAGTCATGTTGAGTTGGATCCGTCTTTCTAAAAGACGCTGTTCAAGATTTTTTACCTGGATCTCAACGATGGCTTTGATCTGTTCCAATCCAAGGCTATGGAAAATAACCAACTCATCAATACGATTTAAAAATTCGGGTTTGAAATGAGCTTTGACGGCATCCATCACTCGACGTCTCATTTCCTCATAATCCTTCTCAACTAAATCCATAATCCATTGACTCCCGATATTGGAGGTCATGATGACCACCGTATTTTTAAAGTCAACCGTTCGACCATGGCCATCCGTCAGCCTCCCGTCATCCAAAATTTGTAATAGGATATTGAATACTTCTGGATGGGCCTTCTCGATCTCATCCATGAGGACAATCGAATAGGGCCGTCTTCGAACCGCCTCGGTAAGAAAACCTCCCTCTTCGTATCCAACATATCCCGGTGGTGCTCCGATCAGCCGGGCGACAGAATGTTTTTCCATATATTCTGACATATCAATCCTTACCATGGCCTGTTCATCATCGAATAGAAATTCAGCCAAGGCTCGAGCCAGTTCTGTTTTTCCAACGCCGGTGGGCCCCATAAAAATAAATGAACCGATGGGTCGATTGGGATCCTGCAAACCCGCCCTGGCCCTTCTCACCGCATTGGAAACGGCAAGGATGGCATCCTCCTGCCCTACGACCCTCAATCTAAGTCTCTCCTCCATACGGACCAGTTTCTCAACCTCTCCCTCCAGCATCTTTGAAACAGGGATGCCAGTCCATTTGGAAACCACCTCCGCAACATCCTCCTCATCCACTTCCTCTTTCAGCATTTTTTCATTTTTCTGAAGTTCGGTCAGTTTCTCCTCCTCCTTCTTCAAATCGCTTTCAAGTTTTGCCATCTCCCCATATTGCAATTCGGCCAACCTGGTGTAATCGACCTCCCGTTCCGCTTCTTTCATCATTTGTTTTGTCTTTTCGATCTGTTCTTTAATTTGATGGATCCGTGAGATGGCTTTTTTCTCATTTCCCCACCTCAGTGTTTTTTCCTTCACCTCGTTTTTTAAATCCATCAGTTCTTTCTCAAGTTTTTTCAACCTTTCGGCGGAAGCCTTATCCTTCTCTTTCTTCAGCGCCTGGCGTTCAATCTCTAATTGCATGACCCTTCGTTGAACTTCATCAATCTCCACCGGAACGCTATCAATCTCTATTCTCAACCGCGATCCTGCCTCATCCATCAAATCGACTGCTTTATCCGGAAGGAAACGGTCAGAAATGTATCGGTGTGAAAGCATGGCCGCTGCAATGATCGCAGAATCCTTTATCTTGACCCCATGATGAACTTCATAGCGTTCTTTCAGACCTCTCAAAATAGCGATGGTATCTTCAACCGTCGGTTGGTTGACATAAATCGGTTGAAATCGTCGTTCCAGGGCCGCGTCTTTTTCCACATACTTACGATATTCATTGAGTGTGGTGGCGCCGACACATCGCAATTCCCCCCTGGCCAGCGCAGGTTTCAGCATATTCGAGGCATCGATGGCGCCCTCTGCTGCCCCGGCTCCCACCAGGGTATGGAGTTCGTCGATGAAGAGGATGATCTGACCCGCCGCATTCGAAATCTCTTTTAAAACGGCTTTCAACCTCTCTTCAAACTCACCCCTGAATTTGGCGCCGGCAATCAGAGCTCCCAGATCTAAGGCCACCAATTTTTTATTTTTCAATGTCTCCGGGACATCTCCCCTGATGATTCTCTGAGCCAAACCCTCCACAATCGCTGTTTTTCCGACACCTGGCTCACCGATCAACACAGGATTATTTTTGGTTCTTCTTGAAAGAACTTGAACAACTCTTCGAATTTCATCATCCCGTCCGATCACCGGGTCCAGTTTTCCCTTCCTTGCTTCTTCCGTGAGGTCCCTGCTGTAACGTTTTAAAGCCTGGTACTTTTCTTCCGGATTCTGATCGGTCACTCGGTGCGGTCCCCGAATCTCTTGTAATACTTTGAGAATGGCATCTCTGGTCACTCCATGTCTCTGTAGAATCTGATAGGCGGTCCCCTGTTTCTCATCCGTGATCGCCATCAGGAGGTGCTCCGTGGAAAGATATTCATCCGTTAACCTCTCGGCCTCTTTCCCCGCGACGTTAAAAATTTCATTCAGCCGACTGGACAGATAAACTTGTCCCGCCCCCCTCCCCGTCACTTGAGAAATGCGGTTTAACTCATTCTCTAATTGAGAGGCGATGAGGCCCGGGTCCGCTCCCAATTTTTGGAGAATTGGGATGACAATTCCCTCTTTTTGTCCCAGAAGGGCTAATAAAAGATGCTCCACATCGATCTGCTGATGATGGTTTCTTTCGGCAACGGATTTGGCTTCTTGCAACGCCTCCTGAGCTTTCAATGTAAATTTTTCTATATTCATCGATTCGACTCCCCCTGTTTATTTTGCATTAAAGATAATCATCCCCCTAAGGTTTTGCAAATAGATTTGTGGAGAAAAGGGCATTCCAAATCCCCCCTTTTATTAAAGGGGAGAGGGGGAAGATTATTCCTTAAGAACTTCTGCTAAATAAACAAACTCTTGGATAGCGAGGGTTTCGGGTCTTCTTTGAGGGTCCATTCCAATTTTCTTCAACTTTGACTCGGTCGATCCGGAGAGGAGAATGCCTGAGTGTTTCAAGGCATTCAGCAGAGTTTTTCGACGATATCCAAAACACCCTTTGACAACTTTTTTAAACCATTTTTCATCTTTTAAATTCACGGCCGGCTTTTCCCTAAAACTCATATGCACCACAGCCGACTCCACTTTCGGAGGAGGGAAGAAGGCAGAGGGTTTGATGAAAAAACGGATCGCTACATCCGAAAACATTTGTATGAAGATGGATAATGGACCGTATTCTTTTCGCCCTGGAGAAGCGACGATTCTTTCGGCAACCTCCTTTTGGAGCATTAAAGTGAGGGTTGAAAAGGTTTCCTTAAATTCAATAAACTGAAACAGAAGGGGAGTTGAAATCTGATAAGGAAGGTTGGCGACCACTTTCATAGGATGTCTTTCTTTTCTAAAAAACTGATTGAAGTCCATCTTTAAAATATCACTTTCGATCACCTTCACATTTGAGAGGCCTCTCATCTTTCGTTTCAGGATCGCCGCTAATTTCGAATCGATCTCAACAG
>DCUS01000043.1:16408-16637 GCA_002327885.1 Syntrophaceae bacterium UBA2208 | reverse complement strand
TGAACGTTCATGGCGCTGTCTCCTTGTTAGGATTCCCCTCCCGGTAATGGGGCTGATCAGAGGAGAAACTATTCTCCCACGATGGCGCATAGAAAAGCCAAGACCGGCACCATCAGTTGAAATCTATATCTTCTTCGCCCAATCTGTCAACGGTTTGGGTTCAGGAGGCATCCGATGAAGGGATCGCCGTTGTCCAAGGGACCCACGCACAATAGCGATGCTTCTATCT
>DCUS01000043.1:7917-16345 GCA_002327885.1 Syntrophaceae bacterium UBA2208 | reverse complement strand
TTGAGTACCGAAATCTCGATATTTTCAAACTGAACGAGGAAATGACCCGGGTGAATACTCGTTTTTCGTATCCGTTAAGGAGAGGAAAATCCAGTGGGATATCTTAGGCGTCCAGGAATCGAGAATCTTCTTGTTTTTTTTCCCTTGACAATTATCGCAATAATGCGATAATATTTTAATCGGGGAGGGCGAGATAGGATATGCCAAGGACGGAGGTTGTTCTTTATGCGGAAGACGACGGGACGTGTCCTTTGCTTGATTGGATGGATGATTTGCCACAAAAGGCACAAGATAAATGCATCGTCCGTATCGAACGCTTGGGAGAGATGGGGCACGAATTGCGTCGTCCCGAATCAGATTTTCTCCGCGATGGCATTTATGAATTACGGGTGGCTTTGCAAGGGGTCCAATACAGAATGCTGTATTTTTTTAGTGAAAACCAAGCCGTTATCTCTCATGGATTTATAAAGAAGGAGAAGGAGGTACCCCCTAAACAAATTGATGTTGCTATTGAGCGAAAAGATCGATTTGAATCGAATCCTCTAAAGCATACTTACATTGAATAAGGAGGATATTGCCATGGAAAAAAAGGCCAGAAGAACAAGTGCAGTTGAAATCTTATATCGTCGGTACGTTGGAGACAATGGCGAGCGAAGAGCCTCTTTACAGGAAGAACGTGTCAATGCCCAAGTGGCTCAGACCATCTACGATCTCAGAAAAGAAGCTGGACTCACACAGAAAGAGCTCGCTGATTTGGTCGGAACCACCCAATCAGTCATTAGCCGTCTTGAGGATGCAGATTATGAAGGTCATTCGTTGTCGATGCTTGATCGCATTGCCAAATCACTCAATCAGCGAATGGTCGTCCAGTTGAAAACAAAGAACCCGAATCGCGGCACAATAAGATATGTATTTCGTGAGGTCGTGCGGGGCTTGCGACGGAAACAAGGATTAACGCCGGAGCAACTCGCCGCTAAATTGGGCCTGGATCGGGACGAAGTCATCGCCATGGAGCGCCAAGACGATTATCGCCCTTCTCCCTTAACCCTTTTTAAACTGAGCAAATTCTATGGAGTCTCACAACGGAATCTTGCCATCCTCGCAGGGGCGATATCTGATGCTTCTCACGAGTTCCAGCAAGAAGTATCGAAATTTGCGGCTCAATCAGAATCTTTTGCCAAACTGACAAGAGAGGAACAGCAGATCCTTGACAAATTTATCACATTTCTGAAGACCGAGGTCCAAACGAGCGATGGACGACAAGACTCGCAGGGAAATTGACAAAGTAGTCGAGGGAATCCTCGGCGATGCGGGATTGACGGAACCTCCTGTTAAGGTGGGTGATCTTCTTCAACACTTGGAAGTTCACCGTGACTTTTATGATGCCAGTGCATCCGCTTTGCAACAATGAGTTTCAGAAAGATGAAGATTATTTTGTGCACACAATAGCTCCCCTTGCAATGGGATCCTACGCAGGCAAGTCACTTTGGGATGATTTATCAGAGCAGTATAAAAGACATCAGGGCCAGCGGATCGGCCAAATGGTCTTAAGAGAGTTTGATAGAAGACCTTCAGGCCTTATATTACCATTTGGCAAAGTGGCCAAGAGGTTTGATGGTCAGAGGGTCTGGAGAGTCGTATGGAAAATCATGAGGGGATTATTTTTTAAAGAAACTGGCCGATTTCTCCCAAATGGGACTCCAAGAACGTACCAAATATTTTCACCTGATGAACACCCGCCTCGTGAATTTGATTTTGTTCGAAATCTATCCTGTAGAGGACCATATCCAGGTGTCTTTGATTATAGATTCATGGAATTTCCTGAAAAGGCATTCCATTTCTGGGCAATGCTCTTTTGGGATAAGATAATCATTTTTGTCGGCTTCCATGATCCCTCTTGTGAATGCGAGAAATGCATTGGGGAGGGTTTGTTCTCGGCGGATCCTCAGCCATTTGGGTAATATGAATGTGATTGAAGGTTGGCTTACAAAGAACACAACGCTCTTCGGGAACGGAGAGCCGGTAAAGTACTTTAGAGGATCATGGGATGCAGCCTGTATCAAGGCTGGACTCTGTGAGGTCCAAAAGGATGATGAAGGAAGGCCGGTTGTCATTCAAGACAAGAAGGGTAATGAGGAAGTGGTTAGGGTCCCCACTAAGATCTTTCATGACTTCAGACGGACTGCGATCCGAGACATGGTCAGATCCGGGGTCTCCGAAAGAGTAGCCATGAGGATTTCGGGTCACAAGACCCGGGCTGTCTTCGACCCGCTACAACATCGTCAGTGATCAGGATTTAAAAGAAGCCATTGCAAAGAAGCAAGCTTACCACGCGAAGCAGGATGTAACCGAAGCCGTTGACACCAAACGTGGGGAAGTTATTCAGTTCCAACAGGCACAGAATGAGTAGTCAAAAAAATTTTAATTTTTACGGACACAGTTTGGGCACAGTCACCATAAAATCGAATAAAAAAGGGATTAGCCTGTGTGTCGCTAACCCCTTGATTTATATGGTGCCGGAGGTCGGAATCGAACCGACACGGGGTGGAAGCCCCGCGGGATTTTGAGTCCCGTGCGTCTACCAGTTTCACCACTCCGGCACAGGTAACAATATAAAAAAAAATACCTTTTGTGTCAAATAAAATGGGGGAACGTCCTTCAGTTCAACGATTCGGCATTATTTTCGTGCCGGATATTCAGGTTAACTGCACCGGTGGGATAAACGCCTCCGCCCCTCCGGTCAATAGATGTGACTGCCAAACCCTTCTTCCGTTGCCGAGTTATCGTAAATCTCATCAATGATAAATATATAGGCGGGACGATTCCTCCAACTCTCAACATGAGGCTGATGATATACATCATGCTGCGCATTAATGAGACGATGATACACGCTCCCCTCTTCGTGGATCTCGGCTCTGCCTCGTATTTCATAGCTGATCTCAGGCGGTTGGTAGAACAGCAACGTCACCGCCGAATTGACCTTTAGGTTTCCCCATGTATGCCCGAGCGCCAATTCCAAAGAGCCAAAGCGTGTGAAGTCGATACGCTCTTTACAACCCTCCCCGTAAATTTGTTGCATCAGCAAATTCAGTCCCTCCTTAAAATACTCGTCCCGCCACCCCCGTTGAATATGCTCCATATAAGCATCCAAAGTCTTCTGCAAGTATTCAGGTTTAGGAATATATCCTACCCCTTTGATGGATGCGTTGAGTCCCTCCGGACCGTTTGAAACAACCGCTGGGTTGTGGCGTGTAAAGCCAAGGAAGATTTCGTGGCTCGGTACCTCCTCTCCCATTGCCTGGCGCTGGATCAACTCCGCACGGCCATGGTACGCCCAATGAATGAACGATTCAGGTATCATAGAATCCTCCGTCTCCACCATCCTTGCCTGAATAAAGGCAAACCCACACGCACGGTGCGAGCTGACATTATATTTTATACAGCTTAAATCTTTGATAAAATTTTAATTTCCGGGTCTCGCCCATTTTCATTGTTAGCATTATACTAAAACCATCGGATTTTTGAAATATTTTTAATTATTTAGTTTCTTGACACCCCACTCCTTTTTTTGTACATTTAACTCAGTTAGAAGAGAGTTCTTATTCTTATCGTCCGTTATGAAATTGTTATGGCTGCCATTCATTGTGTTGGCCTTTTTGGCTGGGAGTTGTGCCTCCGGCCCGAAAACCAACATCAAGAACATCGACTGGGGAAGTCGCATAGGAATGTACACCTACGAGCAAGCTCTGGCCGAGTTGGGCGAGCCTGACGTCATAAGCGAATCCAGCGAGGGTAAGATTACCGAGTGGGTGCTTCGGCAAAGCCCGGGTGTCTCCTTCGGCATTGGTCTTGGCGGAGGAAGTTACGGTCATCACACGTCCACGGGAGTCGGGGTAGGAACTTCAGTGTCACCNNCGAATGGACCAGGGTGACTTATTGACGGACCTCAAACCTATCCTCTTTCGGGAAGGGTTTTTGCAGTATTAAGATAAAATTTCCCTTTCTTTTTTTCTCCCTCATTTATTCTAACTATTGTAGCCCCTTCGATTGACAACCAAATAAGTTTTTGTTAACGTTACACATCAAAAAAAGACGGGCCCTCTTTTTTAAAATGAGAATTTGACCATGAAGATAAGCGAACTTTATTCAACCCTCGTTGAAGTAGACCACAATGGTCTCCCTCACAACATCCCCAGTGCAAAACATGGAAGATGGGAAATCAATTCGCTTGGCTTCAGGGGACAAGAAATTGACTTGGAGAAAAAGGAAGGCCAAATGAGGGTTTTATGTTTCGGGGTATCCGAGACGTTCGGATTTTATGAGAGCAAAGATAAGGAATGGCCTTCCCAATTAGGGGAGATATTGAGTCGTGAAATTCCCAAGGCAGAGGTTATTAATGCATCCGTGGTAGGGCTCAATTTAAAAAAGAAAAAAGATTATGTAGAAAAATATCTTTTACGATTGAAGCCTGACATCATCATTATCGTTCAATCTCACTTGATTTATATCAAGGAGTTGATGAGGGGGTTGGAGAAAAGGCCTTCAGTGAACCATGTTAAAGGGAAGAAAGTAAAAAAACCTAAAAAGGAAGTCGATGAGAAATGGGTTGGATATAATCTGAATAAAATTCGAAGGATCGGTAGCGTTCTCCCAAAGCTTGAAGAAACCATGGAGAGATGTTTGGGGGAGTGGTTATCAACCCGCATCAATCTATGGAGGCTGCATAGTAGGATTAGGAAAAAAGAGAAAAAACATCTTGTCCATAAAGAACCGACGGATAAAGTGCCAGAAAATGCCATTTTGGAATTTGAGAAGGATTTAAGATTATTTATCCATTATCTCAAAGAGAATCATATTGTTCCAGTCCTTTCAACCTATCCCGTCCTCATCACCCCATCCAATAAGGATATCTACAAGAATATTTTATTGGCCACTCGCCTCACCTTTTGTATTGAATTATCCGAGGAGGGTATTCTTGACGCCTCAAAAAAAACGAATGAGGCGATTCGAAGAATAGCCAAAGAAGAGAATGTGGCTTTCGTTGACAACGACTGTTTGGTTCCGAAAACGTTAGAATATTTTGGCGATAATTTTCATTATACCAATAAAGGATCTGAGTTCATTGCAAAAAAATTTTATGATCTTTTGAATCATTGTCAGTTAATAAAATAAGAATGATTCCTTTGAAATTAAATTGAATCTAACAAAAACTCTCATTTTACCTCTGATCTTTTTCCTATTCCTCCAACCCTGTGTTGCCCTGACTGACGAAGAAATTCAAAAATTCCAAACCCTCTTAAAGGGTAACCCGGTGGGAGAAAGGATTGCCTTTTGGGCAGAGAAATTTGTGGGCGTTCCCTATGACATGGATCCCTTGGGAGAATATGTTTCAAAGGCAACCATTGTGGCGGATGAGAGAGTGGATTGTATGTATTTAACCTTCCGGGCAGTGGAACTTGCCTTGAGCGAGACTCCTGAGGAGGCTATCCAGATCGCCCTGGAGAAAAGATTCCTTTCGAAAGGTGTTCTCAAAGAGGATCAGGTCATCAACTATGATAACCGTTTTGAATATGGGGAAGATATGATCGGGAGTGGAAAGTGGGGGAAGGATATCACCTCCGTTGTTGGTAAGATAACCAAGATAAAGGGTTCGAGGGGAAAAGATTTTGTAGAGGTCCTTTTTGGCGATGAAGTGATGAAAAACGGGAAGAGGTTAAGAAGCGGAGATATCATCTTTTTTGCCACCCAACCCGAAAAGAGAAAGGTGGGAGAGATCATCGGGCACATCGGAATCATCAAAATTGAAAAAAGATCAACCGATCCGGGGATCGGAGAGGTCTATCTCATCCATGCCAGCGGTACCAAAGGGAAGGGCGGTCTGGTCAAGAAGGTGTTATTGAAGGGTTACCTTTCTAAGATGCCCTTCATCGGGGTGAAAATCACCAGATTTCAGTAGACGTTCCTTTATCCGATCTCCATTCCCTTCAATCCCCTAAATTTTTTTTATTGTCCACACGGAAGAAGGAAAGTATAATGTTGAAATAAATTTAAAAAATCGATAGGAGGTGAGAATTACTTTATGATCCGGGTGTTCAATAAACATTATCGCAAGGCCCTCGATCTCATAGGGAGCTCTTCCACCAGTGAGAAGATGGAAATCGCTGAAAAAGTAATTGAGTGGTTCCGGGAATTACCCGAAGAGTATATCATTTCCCTGGGAATGTTTTTTAATGAGGTAATCGATGATCTTGGGGACGACAGTTTAGAAAAGATTAATTTAAGAGTAAAACGAAAGAAAAAAGAGGAAGAAGAGGAGGAGGAAGAAGATTTTGAAGAGGACGACGACGAGGAGGAGGATTACGACGACGAAGACAAAGAAGATTATTGATTTTTATTTAGAGGCTGGAATGGCACGATTGTAAGCCCAACGTTCCATCCTTCCGATCTCTTCCCTCATGGTGGTCGAGAGAGGGACGATATTTCCAGCCGAGATCACAAGATCCTGTTCGTTGATCGGTCGTCCTGAGTTGAATGCCTCAATCATCGCCCCGTTGACCGACTGCTCGATTTCTGCACCGTTAAATCCCTCGGTCACTTTCACCAACATGTCTAAATTAATCTGGGATAAATCCGCGCCGTTTTTCTTCAGGTGGATGGAGAAAATGGCCTTTCTTTCCTGAGGATTGGGAAGGGTGACAAAGAAGATTTGGTCAAAACGACCTTTTCTTAAGACTTCGGGCGGAAGAAGTTCGATGACATTGGCGGTCGCTGCAATAAAGACAAAAGCGTCTTTCTCCTGCATCCAGGTGAGAAAAGAGGCAAAAACCCGAGATTGAGTTCCCCCTCCGGCTTTTTGGCTCTGGATGCTGATCCCTGCTTCAATCTCGTCAATCCAGAGAACACATGGCGCCACCGACTCCGCAGTTCGAAGGGAGACCTGTAAAGCCTCTTCAGGTTCTCCAATCGTTCCGTCATAGAGCCTGGCCATGTCAAGATGGAGTAACGGGACCTGCCAGAAAGAGGCGAATACTTTCGCACAGAGGCTTTTTCCACATCCCGAAAGACCGGTGATCAAAACTCCCTTCGGAAGGGATAGACCAAAGGACATTCCTTCATTGCTCAAGACTTTTGACCTTTTTCTCAGCCATTCTTTTAGGTTTTCCAACCCACCGATATCCTCCAGGGAAGGCCGATGGGTGACGAGGTTGAGAATCCCGGATTTTCGTATCAGCTGCCCTTTTTCCTCAATCACCGCATCAATGAGAGAAGAATCAACCGTTGTCCTTCCAATCAGGGCACTTCGGAAAGCCCGTGCCACTTGATCGAGAGAGAGACCGAGGGCTGCCTTGACCAAATGGTCCTTTAACTCCGGGGTCAGGAATTCTGTCAATTTTGCCGTTTGAGGACTGGCAGAAATGATTCCCATGAGGGTTCGCTCCACTTCCATCGCGTCCGGCATGGGGAGTTCATAGACCACCATGTCCCGCTTCAGTTCTTCCGGGACGACCAGAGTCGGAGCAATAATAAAAAGAGTGGCATATCGATTTCGGAGAGAGCGATGGAGGTCCTTTAGTTTTCTTGGAAGGAAAGGGTCTGTCTTTAAAAAAGCATGGAGTCCTTCGAAGAGATAAAAGCCCTGTTCCGGACTCTGGATCACTTTATCCATGGCCTCGATCGGATTCTTTGAGTCTTCAACCTTGCCGTTCTCTCCGGTCAACCCCCGGTAGGGATTCCAGATGAAGAGTTTGAGGTTGGGTTGAAAGGTGGCGCTAAGTTCTTTAAACAACCCCTCCACGCGATCTTCTTCATCCGATAAGATATAAACGATGGAGGCCTTGGAAAGAATGAATTTCTTAAGGTCTTGAAGGATTTTTTGTTTTTTAGAGGGCTCTTCCATTCTTCTGGCGAGATTATACAAGAATTATTTTGCTCCGTCAATTTAAACAAATTTTCTTGTTGAGTGTGAAGCCGGAGAAAAATTTAAAACGCTTGAATCTTTACTCGTTCTCCAATAAAATTGAGATACCAGGAGATGGCCATGACCGTCAATATTGATCCCGTCCTTTTTGAACTGGGCCCGATTCGAGTGGGTTGGTATGGGTTAATGTATGTGTTTGGATTTCTCGCCTCCTATTTGCTCGTCCGGTATCAAATGAAGAAAAAAGATTTTGGTGTTTCAAAATTGGAGGTGGAGAATCTCTATTTTTATCTCATTCTCGGACTCATCGTCGGAGCCCGATCAGGGTATGTCCTCTTTTATGATCTTAAGATGTACCTCTCCGATCCCCTTGAGGCTTTTGCCATCTGGCATGGTGGCATGTCATTTCATGGGGGATTGATCGGTGTCCTCATTGTTGGAATTCTTTTTTCCTGGAAGAATAAGAAATCGTTCTGGAAGATTGCGGACCTCTTCATTGTTACGGCTCCC
>DCUS01000043.1:0-7797 GCA_002327885.1 Syntrophaceae bacterium UBA2208 | reverse complement strand
GGTTACCATGGGTCAGGTTCTTTCTTCCTTCATGATCGTTGGGGGAGTGATCCTGTTTCTATATTTAAAAAAGAGAACTTAATTTCTATGCCCCGGCCTTTAGGTCTTTTTCATCGGAGAAATCATGGACCGGGGATCAAGCAAATGATTCAGTTCTGCTTTGGAAAGGAGTTCTTTCTTTTCGGCCACCTGGCGGATTGTTTTTCCCTGATCATATGCCTCGTGAGCGATTCGGGCGGCTTCCACATATCCGATTTTTGGAGCTAAGGCGGTTACCAGGGACAGGCTTTTTTCAATCATCTCTTCGCAACGCTTACGATCTGCTTTCAACCCCTTGATGCATCTCTCAGAGAAGTTATTGGCGGCATTGGCGAGGAGATGGATGGATTGGAGTAAATTGTAAGCGATTAATGGCATCATCGCATTGAGTTCAAAATATCCACCGAGGCCGCCCAGGGTGATGGCCGAGTCGCTTCCAATCACCTGAGCACATACCTGGATCAGTGATTCGGGGATGACGGGATTGACTTTTCCGGGCATCATAGAGGAACCGGGTTGAGTCTCCGGAAGAAGAATTTCCCCAATTCCACAACGAGGCCCGGAACCCAGCCAGCGGATGTCATTGGCGATTTTAAATAGACTGACTGCCACTGTTTTCAGCGCCCCGCTCATCTCTACCGAAGCATCTTTGGCCCCTTGGGCTTCAAAATAGCTAACTGGTTTACGGAAGCGACCTCCGGTCTTTTTGTTGATAATATTCACCGCTTTCTTTGAAAACAATGGGTGGGTATTGGCCCCTGTTCCGACCGCTGTCCCCCCTAACGGAAGCTCATTCAGAGCCCCAATGGCCTTCTGGATTCTATGGATCCCTGATTTTACCTGCTGTGCGTATCCCTCAAATTCTTGACCCAATCGAATGGGAATAGCGTCTTGAAGATGGGTTCTGCCAATTTTAAGGACGGGATAAAACTCCTTCCCCTTGGTTTTGAGCGCCGCATGGAGATTTCTTAATGCGGGCAGGAGTTTTTCTCTCAGAAGGGTTGCCGAGGCGATATGGATGGCGGAGGGGATGACATCGTTACTCGATTGACATAAATTGACATGGTCATTGGGATGAACAGGCCGGTAGGTTCCTTTTCTATTTTTCAGGATTTCATTGGCACGATTAGCAATGACTTCATTGGCGTTCATGTTTGTGGAGGTTCCGGAGCCGGTTTGGAAGATATCCACCACAAATTGTTCGTCCCATCTACCTTCGGTCACTTCTTCAGAGGCTTTCTCGATCGCCTTAGCGATTCTTGCTTCAAGAAGACCCAGTTCTGAGTTTGCCTTGACCGAGGCATACTTGATGACACCGAGGGCATAGATGAATTCCCTTCCGAATCGCCATCCGCTGATGGGAAAATTTTCAATCGCCCTTTGCGTCTGGGCGCCATAGTAGGCTTCCCTGGGGACCTTGACCGGACCCATGGAGTCTTTTTCCATACGATAATTCCTGTTTAAATCAACCATGCTCTCCCTCCCTCTTTTAAGCAATTTTTCATAAAGGTTTCCTCACTGTAATCTTTGGGCATTATCTTTCTAAATATTCTATTGGAAAAATGTTGAATGATCAATAATCTAATTTCTCATCCGATTGACAAATTGGAAAAGCATCGATTATCATTGCTAAACTTGAAGAGCGGAGAGGCAATCTATGGGAAAAAATCTTGCGCAAAAAATCTTTGAAACACATCTGGTCAGCGGAAGATGTGCGGGAGGTGAAAATATCGCTATTGCCATTGACCAAACCCTGACCCAGGATGCTACGGGGACGATGGCTTGCCTCCAATTTGAGGCTTTGGAAATTCCGAGAGTCAAAACAAAATTTTCGATCAGCTATGTCGACCACAATATGCTCCAAACAGGGTTTGAAAATGCCGATGACCATCGATTTCTGAAATCGTTTGCCGCAAAATATGGGATCTTCTTTTCCAAACCCGGAAACGGAATCTGCCACCAGGTCCATTTAGAGCGATTTGCGAAGCCGGGAGAGATCCTCCTCGGAGCGGACAGCCATACCCCCAATGCCGGTGCCATGGGAATGATCGCTATTGGCGTCGGGGGGCTTGATGTGGCCCTTGCTATGGCGGGCGAGCCGTATTATCTCAAAATGCCAGAGATTGTTTCAGTGAGACTGAAGGGGAAACTTCCTCCATGGGTGGCCTCAAAAGATATTATGTTAGAGCTTCTGAGACGATTAACGGTCAAGGGAGGGGTCGGAAAGATTTTTGAATTCGGAGGATCAGGGGTAGAGACGATTTCCATTCCGGAAAGGGCTACCATTTCCAATTTAGGAGCAGAATTAGGGGCCACCACCACCCTCTTCCCAAGCGATGGAAAGACCCTTGAGTTTCTGAAGGCGCAAGGGAGAAAGAAGGATTGGATTCCCCTCGAGCCAGATCACGATGCGGAATACGATCGGGTCATTGAGATGGATCTCCGCAAGTTGGAACCTCTCATTGCCCAGCCCTCCAGTCCGGACAAGGTTTGTTCGGTGAGAGAAGTGGCCGGAAAGGTAGTGAGACAGGTCTGTATCGGGAGTTGCAACAATTCTTCCTATTTTGATTTGATGAGTGTTGCCGAAATCCTGAAGGGGAAAAAGATCCATCCGGATATTAGCCTCACCATCACCCCCGGATCGAAACAGGTCTTTGAGATGATTGCACGGAATGGGGCCTTAGCCATCCTCATCAGTGCAGGCGCTCGCATTCTGGAGTCTGCCTGCGGTCCATGCATCGGTATGGGCCAGGCTCCCCCATCTCATGCCATTTCCATTCGGACGATGAACCGTAACTTTTCAGGCCGAAGCGGGACCCCTGAGGATCAGGTATATCTGGCCAGTCCTTACGTTGCTATTGCCTGCGCCTTGAAGGGATCGATTACGGATCCCCAAACATTAGGTTTGAGACCACCACGGATCCCCATGCCCCTAAAGTTTTTAGCGGATGACAGTCTAATTTTCCCTCCGGATTCAAAGCCGGAAGCAGTCATCGTGGAAAGGGGTTCGAATATCAAGCCCCTGCCTCTTCGAGGTTCTCTTGAGGATTCCATAGAAGGTTCAGTGGTTTTAAAAGTGGGAGACAATCTTACCACGGATGATATCCTTCCTGCCGGAGCGAGGGTTCTTCCCCTGCGATCCAATATCCCTGCCATTTCAAAACATCTTTTTGAGAGGATTGATCCTGATTTTTTTAAGAAGGCAAAAGAGCGGGGGGGTGGGTTTATTTTGGGAGGTGAAAATTATGGGCAGGGGTCGAGCAGGGAGCATGCAGCCCTGGCTCCAATGTACCTCGGGATCAAGGCCATTTTCGCAAAATCCTATGCTCGTATTCATCGTTCTAATCTAATCAATTTTGGCATCCTGCCTTTGACCTTTGAAGATCCTGATGAACTTTTCAAGATTCAGCAGGGAGACCATCTCCGGATCACCCGACTCCGAGGTGTATTTCTGACAGAGGATTTTCTCGAGATTGAAAATGTCACACAGAACAGAGTATTCAAGGCCTCCCACGGCTTAAATCTTAGGGAGAGAGAAATCCTGCTTGCAGGAGGCCTATTGAACTATACTCGAAATCGAACCAAGAAGTAACCCTTCGGCAGCCGCCTCATTATTCTGAGGCCAATACAAGCGCATTAAGTTCTTTGGAGTGGACCCTTCTTCTCCCTTCTAATATTTCGGTTTGATTTTGTATTTCTATCAAAAAAATAATTGAATTAAGGGGAGGGTTCTGTATATCATATATTCATTGATAAAGGGTCATCTTGTTTTTCCATAGGCGAAATAAATATTAGTTAGATAGATTCACCATGATCACTCAACACGATATCGTTATTGTAGGAGCGGGTTTGGCGGGACTTCGGGCAGCGGTGGAGTGCGTCGGCCAGGCCGATGTGGCGGTCGTGAGCAAGGTCTTTCCCACCCGTTCTCATTCAGGGGCCGCCCAGGGAGGAATTACGGCTTCTCTGGGGAACGAGGAAGAGGATCAATGGGAATGGCATCTCTTCGACACGGTCAAGGGGAGTGATTACCTCAGTGATCAGGATGCTGTCGAGATGATGGTTAGGGATGCTCCGCGGGTCATTTATGAATTGGAGCATATGGGGGTTCCATTCAGCCGCACGAAAGAGGGGAAAATTGCCCAGCGAAACTTCGGAGGCCATACAAGGGATTATGGGAAAAGGCCTGTCAAGAGGGCCTGCTATGCGGCGGACCGAACGGGAAGGGTTGTCCTCGATACCCTCTATGATCAGTGCCTCCGCCATCAGGTAAAATTCTATTCAGAAAATTATCTCCTTTCCCTCGTCTCCGACGGGAAGAAATTCGGTGGAGTGGTCACCTATGATTTGGCTACGGGTGAGCTCCGTCTCCTTCAAGCGAAGGCCATCCTTTTAGCGACGGGCGGATGCGGGCGAATCTACAAAACCACTTCCAATGGTTTCGCCTCCACGGGAGATGGTCTCCACCTGGCTTATCAATCAGGAATTCCACTGGAAGACATGGAATTCATACAGTTTCATCCCACCGGGCTTTACCCTTTAGGGATTCTGGTGAGCGAAGCCGCCAGAGGGGAAGGGGGGTTTTTACGGAACCGATTGGGCGAACGATTTATGGAGCGATACGCTCCCACGGTCAAAGACCTGGCAGCGAGAGATGTGGTTTCCCGCGCCATTCTTACTGAGATGAGGGAAGGGAAGGGGATTTCCGGGAAAGATTATGTCCATCTTGATCTCACCCATCTTGGAGAAGAGAAGATCCTGGAAAAGCTCTGGGAGATCACCTCTTTCGTGAGGATATATTTAGGCATTGATCCTGTCTATGATCCCATTCCTGTTCAACCCACCTGTCATTACCTGATGGGAGGCATCCCCACGGATTTGGATGGAAGGGTTCTGTTGGATGAAAAGGGTTCGACCGCCCACGGGTTATTTGCGGCAGGGGAATGTGCCTGCGTATCCGTCCACGGAGCAAACCGACTGGGTTGCAATTCTCTCCTCGACTTGCTTGTGTTTGGACGGAGAAGCGGATTGGCGATGAAGAAAACCATTCGCCAATATGATCATGGGCCTCTCCCAAAAGACCCCTTGCAAAGGGTGGAGGAGAGGATCAAAAAATTATTCAACTCCAAAGGGGAAGAGAAGGTCGATGAGATTCGACGAAAAATGCAATTGGTCATGATGAAAATGGGTTCAGTATTTCGAAACGAGGAAGGTCTAAAAGATGGGATCGAGGAAATTCGATCTTTGAAAGAGCGTTATAAAAATATCGGGGTGATTGATAGGAGAAAGGTTTTCAATTTTGAATTGATGGAGGCTATGGAATTTGCCCACCAACTTGGCCTCTCGGAGGCGATCCTTTTCAGCGCCCTTCACCGGAGAGAAAGCCGGGGAGCCCACTACCGGGAAGATTTTTCCGGACGGGCCGATCGATACTTTTTGAAGCATACCCTTGTTTATGAAACCTCGAAGGGTCCGGAGGTAAGATATAAACCCGTGAGGATCACCCGGTTCCAACCCGAAGCCAGGGTTTACTAAATGTGCAGCCGTGAACACCGTGTTGAAGTGTTGACGTTAGTAATCTTTTAACTGCAGCACCGTAGCACTTCAGCACCGCAAAACAAAAGGTTGATGATGCAGATTCGGTTAAAAATCTTTCGGTTCGATCCCGAGAAGAACGAAAAACCCTACTACCGGACTTATGAGGTTGAAGCGGATCCCATGGACCGACTTTTGGATTGCCTCAACCGGATCCGTTGGGAGCAAGACCCGACATTGTCCTTTCGAATGTCCTGTGGCCATGGCGTCTGTGGTTCTGACGGCATGAGGATCAACGGGATCTGCGGTCTGTCTTGTCAAAAACTGGTTAAAATTTTTAAGGAAGAAGTTCTCATCGAACCTCTTCCTGTGTTCAAAGTGGTCAAGGACTTGGTCGTAGATCTTGATCCTTTTTTTGAAAAATATAACTCCCTCAAACCCTATCTCATCACAAAGACTTCTCCGCCCGATCAGGAGAGGAGGCAAGCCCCAGAAGAACACAAAATATTTGAAGAAGCCATCCGTTGCATCCTCTGTGCCTGCTGCACTGCCTCCTGTCCTGTCAATCAGAATGAAGAAACAGAGGGTTACGCCGGACCCGCTGCTCTGGTCCGGGCATTTCGCTATCTCTTTGACTCAAGGGATGAAGCATCTACGGAGAGGGTAACTCTACTGGACCAGAAAGATGGTGTATGGGGATGTCAGACCCAGTGGAAATGTACAGAGGTGTGTCCGAAAGAGATTCCAGTGACCAAGCAGATTGGACAGATCAAAAAGCGTATCTATGATACCAAACATCCAAAAGATTAACTAATTTCCTGAGTTAATAAAAAAAGGGGAACATGAAATAGGCTCTTCCTTGAAGACTTCAGGGAAACAGACAGGGGAGACAGGTGGATAGCGGGATTGCTAAATTTCGCCTACCAATCGAGCATATAACACTCGATGCTGAATCGCAGATGGTGAGTTGAAGCAAAGAACCTCCTCATCTTTTGATGGGGCGGTTCTTTACTTATTCGTTGCCCTCTTTTTTGACCGGCAGGACTCTGGCCTAATAAGGAGCACAGGTATATGGGATTGGTGGAGAACACTGGATGCCACGCTGCCCAACATCAGCTTTTTCATTCCAGTATAACCGTGGGTGCCAATGATGATCATATCCATGTCTTTTTTCTGCGCGTACTCAGTGATTATATCGGCAGGCCGGTTACCCTCCAGTGACTCCGTTTTTACCTTAATTCCCTCGCAAACAAGGCGGGATTTTATATCTGCAAGATACTTTCTTGATTTAACGAAAAGCGTTTTCCTGATCGCATTGAGATCAAAGGCCTTGGTGGGAGCCTCATCGGACCCCATTAAGGTCCATGGGATATCAACCTTGACGACATTTAGAAGGGTCACATCTCCCACGGAACCATCTCTAAAAAGGTTTTTGACATGAGACAACGTACACTCTGCTAAGGCTGAACCATCAAGTGGAACTAAGACTTTTTCATACATATTTTCGCCTCCTTTTTAAGAGTCCAACTTGTTTACCTTCTGTACCAAAAGGGATGTAACAATTACGAATAAGCGTCATTCTGTAGCGGAGTTGCAGAATGACGCTTATTCGTAATCAAGCATCCCAATTGTATATAGATAACGAAGCGCAACATTTTCTTGACGCATTGACCGTTTTCCTTATATGGCCTCTATAGTCGCTTTTTCATTATAGTCATTTAAATGACCTCAACATCCTCCAGGTAAATGGCTTCTTTTCTGATTCGGAAAGCCTTTACAATTGAATCATCCCTTTCTTTTAAAGAGATGATAATCAAAGGGACATCGAAAGAGAAGGCCTTTTTTACATCTGCTTCGGAAGGGAAAGGGATCGTATGGGGATGGGAGTGGTAGATTGCAATTATTTCCATAAACTGATTTTCCATTTCCTCGAGAACCATCAACTCCTCTTTGGGATCCATGGAAAAAAGAATGGGACTTCGGGCCACATTCTGAGTTTCAAAGATCTCCTGAGCAGTTTGATCTTTTCCCCCTAGCAATCCACAACACTCCAAAGGTTTTTCCTTCTGGGCATGTTCAACCATTCTTCGATATATGGATTCAGGAATTCGAATCATTGGCTTAACCATTTTGGGGTGGAAAAATGAACTGTTTTGCAAATCCATCCACAATGGCTCTTGTCACTTCTTTTTCACTTCCTGGAGTGAAAATCGGTTTTTTCTC
>DCUS01000245.1 GCA_002327885.1 Syntrophaceae bacterium UBA2208 | reverse complement strand
CGTCTTTGGGGATCGTTTTAAAAAATTATCTGAGCGCCCTGAAAAAGGTTCTCCTCATTGAAGAGGAGCCCATGATCAATATCGCCGGATTTCATGAAAAAAGGAAATGGCGTCTTGTCATCTTTCCGCGGCAAAAACACCGTCCGGCAGTCTTTTTCAAGGAGGGGAAGGCCAGGATGGTAATCAGCCCAGGAGTGATCGACATGGGAGGCCTCATCATCACCCCTATTGAAAAAGATTTCGAACGGCTAACAGAAGCCACCGTAACAGATATCTACCGAGAAGTATCCCTGGGAAAAAAGATTGTAGAAAAGACTATTGACGCTATGCAATAAATTAAAGAATTCAACGGGCCGAATTTTTGGTTCAGAGTTACAGCGACGAAGCCCCCGCCCGGTAAAATTTATTTCCCTTTATATTTTGTAATGAGTTTGGCCAAGGCTTCGCCATTGCGATCCATGGCGTATTCTACCGTATCATTGGAACCGGTGGAGGTCGTCCTCAGATCCGTTTCATAAATAACCTTCCCCGTTTCCTTATCAATAAACGTATAATGGGCGGCAAAAGTAGCCGAACCGACATGACCTCCCACTCCCGGGATAAATGACCGTCCTATACGCTTTCCTACAGTAGGCACTCCATATTCTTTGACTTCCCCTTTTATAATAAGAATTTTCTTTCCAGAAGGGATTTCTTTGCTTGATTTTCCCCCTTCTTTAGCAATGAGTTCAAAGAGTTGAAACTTTTCAGAATACCTCTTGAGCTGATAGACGGCTTTTTCGGCCATCTGCAGGCCTGCTGATTCAGGAGCCGGAGAACCGGAAGGGACATCGAGATCCTGAATGATGAGGGTGTTATAGTCTTTGAGATCAACCTCCGCTCCCATGATCATACTATTCATTCCTAATACCAATCCAACCGCCAAAAAGACACTAAAAAAGATAGGCCTTTTCATGAATTCTCCTCCTTTTAATGAAGTATTTATTAATCGCTCCCAATTCCTTCAACTCCATGAACGACCTTTTAAAACCATATATAATATCTCTTTGATCAATTTGCAATTATTTGTCTCCTCGGCATACAAAAGCAGCGGATAAAATAATACGGGAACCTTCTTGTCTTTTCCCCGGGAATAGGGTAATTTTAATGAAAAGTTAAGGTTTAAGATTTGAAAGATAAGAATTTGGAGGAGAAATATGGAGAAAGATTTGGTTGCGGTACTCGGTGGAGGGAATGGCGGACATGCCGTGGCAGCAAATCTCTCCCTTGCTGGGTTTAAGGTCAACTTCTTCGAACTCCCACCGTTTGCGGAATCTCTTGACAAAGTCCTGCGTACAAAAGAAATACAGATCGAAGGGATATCAATCGATGGAGTGGCGAAATTGAACCTGGCCACAACCGATATTCAGCCGGCCATTAAAGACGCTGAGATCATTTTTGTGATTACTCCTGCATTCGGGCACAAAGCCATGGCCGAAGTCTGCGCCCCTTTTATTCAGGATGGACAAATCATTGTCCTGATGCCCGGTTCGGGAGGTAGCCTCGAGTTTGTAAACATTTTCCATCAGAAAAAAGTGAAGAGAGAAGTCACCATTGTTGAAAGTTGCACCCTCCCCTATGGCGCCCGACTCAAAGGTTCTGGTCATGTCTCGGTACTGATCAATGCCGTCATTCTCCCCACAGGTGTTTTCCCATCAAAAAAGACAGGGGAGGTAATCCCAAAGCTGAAAAAATTTTATCCTACGATTACCCCTGCTAAAGATGTTCTGGAAGCGGCGATCAACAATCCAAATCCTATCGTTCATCCGGTCGCAACCTTGCTGAACGCCGCCCGGATTGAACATTCAAAAGGAGACTTCTACCTTTATGCCGAAGGAATGACCCCATCTGTAGCAAGAACTTTTGAATCCCTTAACGACGAAAGGCTCGCTATTTGTAAGACCCTCGGATATAATCTTTACCATTGGGATAATCTGGAATTTAAGGATTACAATCTGGGCGAGACGGAGGAGGAATGCCGTTACCGCATCCTTAATACCAGCATGGATGCTGCCTTTGGAAAAGATGGGATTTACGCAGGGATCAAAATGAAAGGGCCTGAGCACCTAAAGGACCGGTTTGTGACCGAAGATGTTCCTTATGGAATGGTGCTCCTATCGTCGCTGGGAGACTTCCTCGAAGTTCCTACCCCAACCCACGATGCCGTGATTCAATTAGCCTCTGTCATTAATCGGGCGAATTACTGGAAAACAGGAAGGGGGATGAAACAATTAGGCCTCTCTAAATTGGACAAAAAAGCCCTGAAAAAATTTCTCGTTGATGGAAAGTAACCATTTTATCAAAATTTCAAACACTTAACACCTTTTTTCACATTTCTCTTAATGTCATTTCATTTTGTATCCAGTATCCAATTATTCATGCCAATATTCAAAATTAAATAGAATATAATATTTAATGATTTCAATTGGTTATATTTTTTATGAATATTGCATCGAAATATAAAAATTTCCCTTGACAAAAAAAGCCTATTATTTTAGTATCCAAATCGACATTGTGACTGTTATCACATAGAAAATATCATTAAAAAAACTGCATTAAATGTACCTCAAATCACCTCTTTAAAAATGTTATCAAAAGAAAGGGGGGATTCTGCGATTAAAGAGTTAAAATTGCTTTAAATCTAAATGGTTAGCTGTTTTTTTTAAAGAGACTTAAAATCAAATTAACTTAAGAAAGGGGGAGCAAGGAATATGGGATTTAATATTTCAAAAAAGTATAACGAGGCGGACCCAAGAAAGCTGGCAGATTGGCAGGTCGCGGATATAGCCGAAGAAACTATGCCCACTGTCGCCGAGTGGCAAGAGAAATTGGACCTTAAGAAGGAAGAAATCATCCCAATGGGAAGATTATGCAAACTCGATTTCATGAAGATTATCGATCGCCTAAAAAGTAAGCCAGACGGAAAGTACATTGAGGTAACAGCTATTACGCCTACCCCATTGGGAGAAGGAAAAACAACGACTGCCATGGGTTTAATGCAAGGACTTGGAAAAAGGGGAAAAAATGTTGGTGGTTGTATTCGTCAACCCTCAGGCGGCCCTACAATGAATATAAAGGGTACGGCTGCAGGAGGCGGCAAAGCCCTCCTCATTCCTATGACCGAATTCTCCTTGGGATTAACCGGTGACATCAATGATATTACAAATGCCCACAACCTGGCAATGGTTGCTCTGAATGCCCGGATGCAGCACGAACGAAATTACGATGATGCCGAGTTAGCCAAGCGAAAGCTTAAAAGGCTCGATATTGATCCCGCCAACATCGAGATGGGCTGGGTCATGGATTTTTGCGCCCAGGGTTTACGGAACATTATCATGGGTCTTGGGGGCAGGATGGATGGTTTTCTCATGCAATCCAAATTTGGCATTACCGTGAGTTCGGAGCTCATGGCCATCCTCTCCATTGTAAGGGACCTGAAAGACCTTCGTGAGAGGCTTGGTAAAATCGTCGTGGCCTATGATAAGAAGGGAAAACCCGTCACCACCACAGATCTTGAAGTGGCAGGTGCAATGTGTGCATGGATGAGGAATACGATTAATCCCACATTGATGATGACCACAGAATATCAACCCTGTCTGGTTCACGCCGGCCCTTTTGCCAATATCGCTGTGGGGCAGTCCTCCATTATTGGGGACCGCATTGCCTTAAAAATGTTTGATTATCATATCACTGAGAGCGGTTTTGCCGCGGATATTGGCTTTGAAAAGTTCTGGAATGTAAAGTCACGTTTGAGCGGCCTCGTTCCCAATGTTTCAATTTTGACTGCTACGATCCGGGCTTTGAAGATGCATGGCGGCGGACCAGCCGTCGTGGCAGGACGACCTCTTCCTGACGAATATACGAAGGAAAATCTGGCCCTCCTTGAGAAAGGTATTGTCAATATGACCCACCTCATTGGGGTAATCAAGAAATCAGGAATCAGCCCTGTTGTCTGCATCAATTCATTCCACACTGACACCAAAGACGAGATTGCCTTAGTGCGAAAGTTTGCTGAACAGGCAGGAGCCCGTTGTGCAGTTTCAGAACACTGGCTCAAAGGCGGAGATGGCGCCCTTGAACTGGCCGATGTAGTGATGGAGGCATGCAAGGACAAACCAAATTTCAAATTCCTCTACCCGCTCGAGATGCCACTCAGGCAAAGGGTTGATACAATTGCCAAGGAAGTATATGGGGCCGATGGCGTTTCCTGGACTCCTGAGGCCGAAGCCAAGGCCAAACGGTTTGAAGCGGATCCAACAATGAAGGATTTTACTACAATGATGGTCAAGACTCACTTGAGTCTGACACACGACCCAACCCGCAAGGGGGTGCCCAAAGGCTGGATATTACCGGTTCGTGACGTCTTGATCTTTGCTGGCGCAAAGTTTCTTTGTCCGATGACCGGGGCCATTAGCCTGATGCCGGGAACCAGTTCTGATCCTGCCTACAGAAGGGTTGATGTCGATGTGAATACCGGCAAAGTGACGGGGCTCTTCTAAAAGAAGAGATTCCATTTTCATCCTTTCGTTTAAACCATTTCCCAGCCCCGTCTCTATCGAAATCGAGACGGGGCTGGGTTACAATTAGTTTATGCCGAAGCATAATGTAACTTTCTACCCCAGCGAAAGAAAAACTTTGGTAGATGAGGAGGAGAACCTCCTTCAAGCCGCCATGGAAGCGGGAATTCATATCAATGCCTCCTGCGGCGGAAGTGCGACCTGTGGGAAATGCAAAGTCAAAATTTTAAAGGGGGTCGTTGATTCTCCGAGACATCCAAAACTCACTCAGTGGGAATATGATCAAGGGTTCCGCCTCGCCTGCCTGACGCCGGTTCGGGAGGATATCGATGTCGAGATCCCCATTGAATCACAGGTAGACAAATCCATCCTCGCCCTCAAGGGAGACCGATCCGCTCACAAATACCTCCTCTCTCCACAGGATATTTACCAACTCGTTAAAGGGTGGGAGGTAGATCCAGCCGTATTTAAAAAATATGTCCAGCTGGAGCCCCCTACCCTAAAGGACAATGTAAGCGACCTTACCCGTCTGATCAATGCACTGGATCGACAACATGGGGTTGAGGGGATTTCTGCTGATTTCCGTGCGATCATGAAGTTGAGTCGCATTCTTCGTGAATCGGATTGGAAAGTAACGGCCACACTGGTTTTGACAAAAAAAGGGTATAAACTGGTCAATGTGGAGCCCGGGGATAATACCCAACAAAATTATTCGATCGTTTTGGACATTGGAACGACCACGATATACGGCCAAATCCTCGACCTGAATGGATGTGTGGTCGTTGCCTGTCCGGGTGGACAATGCGATGGCACCACCCTCTTCGCTTTGGCTGAAGCCTCGGATTATAATGACCAGATCAGTTACGGAGAGGATGTCATCACGCGGATTGTTTATTCCCAGAGACCCGGGGGATTGAGAAAATTACAGGAGGTTGTCGTCTCCACCATCAATAAGATCATCCAGGAATTGCTCCAAATGAGCCAAATTGATCGATCCCTGATCTCCCACCTGGTCATTGCCGGCAATACCACGATGACCCAACTCCTTTTGGGATTGAACCCAAAATATATTCGAGAAGACCCATATGTCCCGACCGCCAATTTCATCCCCCCGGTGAGAGCCGTCCACCTGGGGATCAATATCGGCGATCATGTGCATGTCTATATCTTCCCAATGGTGGCAAGCTATGTGGGCGGAGACATCGTCGCCGGAATCCTGGGCTCCGGGGTTTTTCAAAGGGAGACACTCACTCTCTATATGGATATTGGCACCAATGGAGAAATCGTCCTCGGAAATAAGGATTGGCTGGCCAGCGTCTCTTGCTCTGCAGGCCCCGCCTTTGAAGGGGCAGGGATCAAATTCGGAATGAGGGCGACCCGGGGAGCCGTTGAGGAGGTCAGCATCAACCCTCGAACCTATGAACCGATGATCCTCACCATTGGAAGGACGAAGCCCATTGGCATCTGCGGGTCGGGTCTGATTGATTCGGTGGCGGAGTTTTTGGAAACAGGGATGATTGACCAGAATGGAAAATTTCGAAGAGACCTCCCTACGGATCGCGTACGAATCGGACCGGATGGTTATGAATATGTCCTTGCGCAAAAAGAGGAAACGCTCATCCATGAGGACATCGTTCTCACGGAGATCGATATCGAAAACCTGATTCGAACCAAAGCGGCCATCTATGCCGGGTGTAAGGTTTTACTCAGCAGTGTGGGTTTGAGTTTTGAGGAACTCGATCAATTCATCATTGCCGGGGGATTCGGACGACATCTCGATTTAGAAAAAGCAATCTTCATCGGCCTCCTTCCGGAGCTCGACATCGAAAAATTTATTTTCGTCGGAAATGGGTCTTTGTTGGGGGCAAGGCTTCTCTCTTTTTCTAAAAACCTTTTAAAGGAAACTGAACGAATCGCCCTGATGATGACAAACCTTGAACTGAGTAATCATCCGACTTTTATGAATGAATTCATTGCGGCAATGTTCCTGCCTCACACAGACTCCTTAGTCTTTCCCCGGGCGATGGAAAGGATATACCGGGTGAGGAGGGACTTTCAGCCAGAGAGGATGGTTGAGGGACGCCTTTGAGTTTTACGATTGCGGTTTCAGGAAAAGGAGGAACAGGCAAAACCACCCTGTCCGGGATGATTATCCGTTTCCTCTTGGACAAGGGGAAAAGCCCGATTTTGGCGGTGGACGCGGATTCTAATTCGAACCTCAATGAGGTCCTGGGCGTGAAGATAGGCTCGACCATCGGTGACGCCCGAGAGGTCATGAGGAAAGACGTTCCCGTTGGCATGACGAAAGACATCTGGTTTGAATATAAAGTCCAGGAGGCCCTGACCGAAACCAAGGGTTTTGATCTCATTGCGATGGGGCGTCCCGAGGGGCCAGGCTGTTATTGCGCGGCCAATACGCTGGCGCGGAAATGCTTGGATATCCTGACCGGGAATTATCAATATATCGTCATTGATAACGAGGCAGGGATGGAACATTTCAGCCGCCTGACCACCCGGGATGTGGATCTCCTCTTCATCGTCTCGGATTCCAGCCAACGGGGCATCTTAACCGCATCGCGGATTCGAGACCTGATCCATGAACTGGATCTCCGCATCGCTCGCGAGGTATTGGTCATCAATCGCGTTCAAGGGGAAACCGGTCCTGAAATCTATGAGGAAATAAAAAAACAGAATCTCGAATTGGGAGGCATTCTCCCTGTCGACGAAGAAGTTTACCGATACGATTCCGAGGGCAAACCGACTTTTCACCTGCCTCTGGAATCGAAGGCGGTCCAAGCCGCCCGACGGATTTTTGAGAAGTATATACAGTGACGAGTGCCGATGGTCAGTTCCAGCAAGTTATTACGTGAGGCGTAAGGCGTTAGTGGCAAGGGGGTAAACCCTCTCACGACTTGCGCCTTGCGACTTACGATTCTGCCCATCACTGACACGACCCATTGATAATGACACTAATTAGAAAGGGGGAGGAAAAAAATGACGGCAAAATTGATTAATGGCAATGAAGTCGCTCAACAGATCCGAGAGGAGTTGAAACAGGAAACGGCTCAACTAAAGGAAAAATACAATGTCATCCCGGGTTTGGTCACCATTCTCGTGGGCGAAAACCCCGCCTCGGTAAGCTATGTGACGGCAAAACAGAAAACTTCGAAGGAGTTGGGGTTTTATTCTATTCAAGACAACCAACTCGCTACCATTACGGAAGAGGACCTGCTTAAATTAATTGATAAATATAATAAGGACCCCAAGATACACGGTATCCTGGTTCAACTTCCTCTTCCCAAACACATCAACGAAACCAAAGTCCTTTATGCGATCGATCCGCAAAAGGATGTGGATGGGTTCCATCCCGTCAATGTCGGGAAATTGATGATTGGCGAAGCGGATTACCTCCCCTGTACCCCGGCGGGAATCCAGCAGCTTCTGATGCGATCCGGGACGAAAATCGATGGAGCAGAAGTCGTCGTCGTGGGAAGGTCAAACATCGTAGGAAAACCCATCGCGAATATACTTCTCCAAAAGCAAAAAGGAGCGAATGCAACCGTGACCATCTGCCATACCGGCACGAAGGATATGGTTTTCCACACGAAGAGAGCGGACATCCTGGTCGTAGCTGCTGGGAAGCCCAAGGCGATCACTGCGGATATGGTCAAGGAGGGGGCCGTGGTCATTGATGTGGGTGTCAATCGGATTGGAATGACCCCCGAGGGAAAGGCCAAACTCTGCGGAGATGTCGACTTTGATGGGGTGAAAGAAAAAGCAAGCGCTATCACACCTGTCCCGGGAGGGGTGGGACCGATGACCATTACCATGTTGATGAGTAACACGGTGAAGGCTGCCAAAGTGGCGGCAGGAATCAATTAAAAGAACGATGGAATGATGGAACAATGGAAGATTGGGAAGTTAACCAATATTCCAGAATTCCAAACAAATAATGAAAGGAGGTGTTTCGAGTGGCTGACCAATTTGAAGAAAAGGTAACTTTTGACGGAAAGAAGGTAAAAGTATTAGGCCCCACTTTTGAAGAAGGGAAACCCGAGACCCCTATTAACTGGAGACAAAAGATGAGGAATCGGGATGAAATGCTCGCCTATCTTAAAACCGGGGAGCGTTATTGGTTTAGTGACGAATGGTTCGGCAGTGAAAAACGGAAAACCAAAGCATAAAAGAATAACCAGAGGGAGGTGAGTATCGTGGCATTTGAGATACCGAAAATTACTTACACAGGAAAGATAAAAGAAGTCACCTTAGGGAAAGGAACTAAGGCTGTAACCGTGGGTGGAGAGACGGCTTATCCTTTTCATTTCTTTGAGGGAGCCATGCCAAATCCTCCACGGATTACGATGGAGGTCTATGATGCCCCCCCGGAAGAATGGCCCGAAGCAGCCCTGGAGCCCTTCAAGGATGTCGTTAATGATCCCGTAGCCTGGGCCAAAAAATGTGTGGAGAGTTACGGAGCGGACTTGATCTGCCTCCAGCTCATCAGCACCGACCCTAATGGTCTCAATCGTTCAAGCGATGAGGCAGCCCAGACAGCTAAAAAGGTAGCCAGTTCTGTGGATGTTCCGGTAATCGTATGGGGAAGCGGGAATGTTGAAAAAGACTCAGAGGTCCTTCGCAAGGTAGCGGAAACATGCGATGGGATGAATCTCGTCATCGGGCCTGTGGCCGAGGGTAACTACAAACAGGTGGGAGCAGGAGCAATTGGATATAAACATACGGCAATCGCCTCTACCCCGATTGATATCAATCTGGCCAAACAGCTTAATATCCTCATGGGTAATCTGGGGGTCCCGGATGGACAGATCATTGTCGATCCGACCACCGGTGGGCTGGGATACGGGATTGAATACACCTATTCAGTGATGGAAAGAGATAGAATGGCTGCCCTCACCCAACAGGATGAGAGGCTTCAGTTCCCTATCATCTGCAATATGGCCAGGGAAATCTGGAAGACAAAGGAAGCCAAGACAGCGACCCAAGATGCCCCCACTTTAGGAGATGCCAAAAAGAGAGGGATTCTCATGGAGGCTGTTACAGGAATCATTCTTCTTCTGGCAGGAGCAGATATTTTAGTGATGAGACATCCTGAGGCCATAAAACTGGTCCGGGAGATGATTGCCGATTTTACGGCTAATTAATATAAAAAGGAGGAAAATACAAGGAGGATAAAATGTCAGACTTAGAGAAAAAAAGTATAGATCCCGCAACGATTAAGATGTTGAAGAAGGCTCAGGCCGATGGATGTGAAACGGTTTTTGACCGGGCTGATACGATGAAACCATGTCCCATCGGGGCAGAAGGAAGTTGCTGTAAAATCTGTTCCATGGGGCCCTGCCGTGTTCCTGCTCCTAAAAAGAAGGGTGAGACCGCTTCAGAAAAGGTAAAACGGACGGGCCTTTGCGGCGCCACAGCAGAGACCATCTCCGCTCGAAATTTCGCACGGATGGTGGCCGGGGGTTCTGCTGCCCACTCGGATCATGCCCGAGGAGTCGCTGAAGTTTTCCTGGCTGCGGCGAAAGGGGAAGTTCCAGGATTTCAGATCAAGGACGAACAGAAACTATATCAAGTCGCCATGGACTTTGGTGTGGAGATCGGTGACCGGTCGGTCCAAGATATTGCGATCGACGTGGGACATAAGGCCCTCGCCGAGTTTGGCCGTCAGGAAGGAGAAACCATCTTTGTTAAAAGAGCTCCTCTCAAACGGCAGGAGATATGGAAGAAGCTGGGAGTCACACCTCGAGGGATTGACAGGGAAATCGTAGAAATCATGCACCGAACCCACATGGGGGTCGATCAGGATTACCGGAACATCCTGATGGGAGCTACCCGGACGGCTCTGGCCGATGGCTGGGGAGGTTCGATGATCTCCACCGAGCTTCAGGATATTCTTTTTGGGAATCCGGTCCCCGTATACGGCCAAATCAATCTCGGTGTTCTGAAAAAGGACGAAGTCAATGTTGTTATTCACGGCCATGAACCTCTACTTCCCGAGATTATGGCAGATGTGGTCCATGACCCTGACATTCAGCAGGCAGCCAAAGCAGTCGGGGCGAAAGGGGTTAATTTAGCAGGAATGTGTTGTTCCGCTAACGAAATTTTAATGCGTCACGGGATCCCCGTGGCCGGAAACTTTTTACAGCAGGAGTTAGCTATTGTTACCGGAGCAGTGGATGCGATGGTTGTCGATGTCCAGTGTGAAATGCAGTCCCTGGCTCAGGTGGCAAAATGCTACCATACCAAACTGATTACCACAACATACAAGGCCAAAATCGATGGGGCCATGCACATTGAGTTTGATGAGCACAACGCCCAGAAGGTGGCCAAAAAGATTTTGATGGAGGCCATCGAGAACTTTAAAAACCGGAAATCCAACGTTGAAATTCCCTCGGATACCATGGACACAATTGTTGGATTCAGTCATGAAACCATTAACTACCTGCTGGGCGGTTCGTACCGAGCCTCCTATCGACCCTTGAACGACAATATCATCAACGGTCGAATCCGGGGAATCGCCGGCGTGGTCGGGTGCAACAATGCTCGGGTGACCCATGACGATCCGAACCTGACCCTGATCAAAGAATTGATCAAGAACGATGTGATCGTCCTGGTCACGGGTTGCAGCGCCATGACCTGTGGAAAGGCAGGACTCTTAACACCCGAGGCGACGGACATCTATGCAGGCCAGGGTCTTGCTTCTGTAGGAAGAGTCGTTGGAATTCCCCCTGTCCTTCACATGGGCTCTTGCGTGGATAACAGCCGGATCCTGATGGCGGCTACCGCAGTGGTCAAAGATGGAGGCCTGGGCGATGATATTAGCGATCTTCCAGCCGCCGGTGCAGCTCTGGAGTGGATGAGCGAGAAGGCAATCTCCATTGGTCACTACTTTGTGGCCTCTGGGGTCTTCACAGTATTTGGCACGACATGGCCAACCACAGGAAGCGAGGAAGTGACCAAACTTCTCTTCGAGGAGCTTGAAACAACCCTCAAGGGGAAATGGGGTTTCGAACCTGATCCCCTTAAGGCGGCCAAATTGATGATCGACCATATTGATAAGAAGCGGAAGGCTCTGGGGATTGACAAAACCAGAGAGAGGGTGCTCTTCGATATGGCCAAACGTCGTGAACTGGATGCTGCCTAACAATAAAATTACGCTATGCGCATAGCGCTTAGCGCAAAGCGAAGTCAAGATTACGGAAGGAGGAAGATAACGTGTCGAAAATCATTGCATCTGCAGCGATAAAAGGAGCTCACAAGATTATAGAAAGGGCTGAAAAAAAGTACGAAGAAGCCCTCAAAAAGTGGGGACCCAATCAGGAAGTTGGGTTCCCCAATACTGCTTATTACCTACCCATCATCTACGCCATTCTGGGGGTCCCCGTACAAAAATTGGGTGATATGAAGCCCGTTCTGGACAGGGCTCGCTCCCTGTTACCCCCGTTGGTCAAAGAAAATGTCTGTCTTCCCTATTTAGGCCCTGCCCTGGATGCTGGCATGGCAACCTTTTTTGCGGAAGAGATCATTGAAGCGATTCGATATTTAGAAAATCCAAATTTCTATACGAAACAGGAAGACCCCTTCCCCGATAACATCTGGCTGGGAGCCGCTGACGACGTGATCTTCCGCAAACGCGGCGTTGAATTTGTGGATGGGACAGCACCCGGATTTGCAGCCATTGTCGGCGCCGCGCCCAATCCGGAGATTGCCAAGAAGATCGCCATCGAGCTTCAGGAGAAAAACCTCTATATCTTTATGTGCTCTGAATTTGAAGGGAGGCGCTTCTCCGAACAGTTGGTAGAGGCAGGCGTTCAGATCGGCTGGCCGACCCGTCTGGTCTCCTTTGGGCCGGATATCAGCGCGGCTGTGTTTGCCATGGGGTTTGCCTGCCGTGTGGCCATGGCCTTTGGTGGGATTAAACCCGGAGATTTTCGTAAGAATCTAATCTATAACAAAGACCGTACCTTTGCCTTTGTCATGCCCCTGGGATATGTAAACGACGAATGGTATGCCAATGCGGCCGGCGCCATCAACTGGGGATTCCCTACGATCGCCGACACACCCATTCCCGAAATTTTACCCACAGGGGTATGCACCTACGAGCATGTGGTTTCCAATGTGCCTCATGATCAGATTGTCCAAAGATCGGTGGAGGTCAGAGGTCTGAAAGTTCAGGTAGCTCAAGTTCCCATCCCTGTCTCTTATGGTCCTGCCTTTGAGGGAGAACGGGTCAGGGGGGAGGATATCTATTTAGAGGGAGGTGGAGGAAGAACCCATGCTGTCGAATGGGTCACTTCCAAGAACATGGATGAAGTGGAGGACGGGAAGGTGGAAGTCATCGGCCCGGATCTGGATAAGATACAACCACCCGGACAACTTCCTATTGCCATTGTGGCAGAAGTGGCTGGACGACAGATGCAGGAGGATTTTGAGCCGATTCTGGAGCGACAAATCCACCACTTGATCAACTATGCCCAAGGGATCATGCATATTGGCCAAAGAGATATTGCCTGGTTACGAGTGGGTAAGGCAGCGGTCGATAAGGGTTTCCGGCTTTCCCATCTTGGAAAGATTCTCCATGCAAAATTTCATCAGGACTTTGGGGCCATCTTCGACAAAGTCCAGGTGAAGGTCTATACGGAATCTAAAAAAGTTGATGAAATGCTTGCCAAAGCAAGGGAGGTCTATCAAAAAAGAGATGCCCGTATCGAAGGGATGACCGATGAAACCACGGACATCTTTTATTCCTGTACCCTTTGCCAATCCTTTGCACCCAACCATGTCTGCGTCATCAGTCCGGAACGAACCGGGCTTTGCGGCGCCTACAACTGGATGGATTGCAAGGCCTCGTTCGAGATCAATCCTACCGGACCAAACCAACCCGTCCAGAAGGGTGAGATGATCGATACGAAATTAGGCCAGTGGAAAGGCGTCAACGATTTTGTGTTCAAGGCCTCCCGTCAGAAGATCGACCATTACAACTTCTACAGTCTGGTCTATGATCCGATGACCACTTGCGGTTGTTGCGAATGCATTGCGGCGGTCCTTCCGATGTGCAATGGTGTGATGACCGTCAACCGGGATTTCACAGGGATGACCCCCTGCGGAATGAAGTTCACCACGCTGGCAGGTTCGGTGGGTGGCGGAGCGGTCACCCCGGGTTTTGTAGGCCACAGCAAATACAATATTACCCAGAGGAAATGGCTGGTCGGAGACGGAGGAATCAAACGATTGGTTTGGATGCCAAAGATTCTCAAGGAGGAGATTGGAGAGCGGTTAAAAAAACGAGCTGAGGAGTTCGGCATTCCAAACTTACTGGATATGATTGCGGATGAGACTATTGGGGTGACAGAGGATGAGATTCTCCCCTTCCTGACGGAGAAGAATCATCCGGCCCTTTCAATGGACCCCATTCTTGGATAATGACAATACGGATAGCGCCTGCCGTAGGGAACGGTTTGAAACCGTTCCCTACCTTATGCGCTTTGCGATGGATTTGAATGAGAAAGGAGAGGAAATCATGGGACTGACAGGGATCCAAATCTTCAAGATGTTACCGAAAACAAATTGTGGAGAGTGTGGCGTTCCAACCTGCCTCGCTTTTGCCATGAACTTAGCAGCGGGGAAAGCGGAATTGGCCTCCTGTCCCTATGTGTCTGAGGAGGCAAAAGCCATGCTCTCTGAGGCGTCGGCTCCACCCATTCGACCTCTTTCCATAGGTTCGGGTGAAAATACGGTCAAGATCGGTGGGGAGACAGTTTTATTCCGCCATGAGAAAACTTTTGTCAACAAACCCGGTCTGGCCATTCTGATCAGTGATAGCATGCCAGAGGCTGAAGTGAACGCCAGGTTGACACGATTCAAGGAGTTAAAATATGAAAGGGTCGGCCTCACCCTGCGCCCAGAGTTGGTTGCGGTCAAGAATGATTCGGGCGACCCTGCAAAATTTGAAACCCTGGTCAAAAAGGTGACGGGGGAAACGGACGCAGCCCTTATCCTGATGGGCGACAAGGTGGAGGCCCTGACCGCGGGGGTGAAGGCTTGTGCCGATCGTGTTCCATTGATCTATGCAGCCACCAATGGCAATACCGATGCCTTAGCCAATCTGGCCAAGGAGAATAAATGCCCATTGGCGGCCAAAGCCGATAATCTTGATACATTGATCGCACTTTCTGACAAACTGACCAAAACAGGGTTAAAAGACCTTGTACTCGATTCTGGATCGAGGACACTTCGCAAAGCATTTGAAGATCAAATTTATATCCGGCGAGCCGCTCTCAACCAAAAAAACCGTTCTCTTGGATTTCCAACGATCACCTTCCCCTGTGAAATGACGAAAGACCCTTTAAAGGAAGCATTGATTGCGGCAACTTTCATATCAAAATATGCAGGGATCATCGTTCTATCTGACTTCCAGGGCGAATCCCTTTTTCCTCTTCTCGTAGAACGGTTGAACATTTATACCGATCCCCAGCGACCGATGATGATGCAACAGGGAGTCTATCCCATTGGCACGCCAACAGAGGATTCTCCGGTCTTAATCACCACCAATTTCTCTCTCACCTATTTTATTGTCTCCGGTGAGGTTGAGGCGAGTCGGGTGGCGAGCTGGCTGCTGGTCATGGATACCGAAGGCCTTTCCGTTCTGACGGCATGGGCGGCCGGGAAATTCGTAGGCGATGCGATCGGAGCCTTCATCAAAAAGAGCGGCATCACGGAAAAAGTCAAACATCGCCGTGTGGTCATCCCTGGAGCCGTTGCCGCCGTGAGTGGAGACCTCGAGGAAGAACTGGGAGCTGGATGGGAAGTTAAAATCGGACCGAGAGAGGCTGCCCACCTACCCGCCTTTCTTAAAATGGGAGCTTAATTCTAAAATAGTTGAGTCGCAGGCATGAGTGTTTCCGCCCTTGTGAAAAGTTTATTTTGAAAGGAGCATGGTTATGTTACGTGTTGGAGAAAATCTTAATGTGATGGTTAAGAAGATTGGGGCTGCAATGAAGGATAGAGATCCTAAGCCCATTCAGGAGTTGGCCATTGCTGAGGCCAAAGCAGGCGTTGATTTCATTGATATCAATCTCGGACCGGCCCGCAAGGGCGGAGGAGAGTTGATGGAGTGGGTGGTTAAGACCGTCCAAGAGGTGGTCGATACTCCACTTTACCTCGACACGATCAATGCGGAAGCCATTGAGGCGGGGCTCAAGGCTTATAAAAATAAAAAGGGAAAAGCTGTCATCAATTCGATCATGGCCCGCCCAGAAAGTATGGACGTGAAGTTTCCTTTGGCTCAGAAGTATAATGCCGGTCTTGTCGCCCTTCTCTGGGGCCCCTCCGGGCTTCCCCGTGATGCAGATGAGAGAGGAGTCCTCGCCGCGGAATTAATGCAAAAATGCTTAGAATTTGGGATTCCCGGTGAGGATGTATGGATGGACCCCATCGTCACCCCCGTGACCAGTCCTCAGAGTCAGGTTCAGGTCCCCAGCTGCGTTGAATTTATGAAAATGTTTAAGGACCTTCAGGAGGTACATCCCGGGATGAGATCGACCTGCGGTCTTTCCAACGTTTCCAATGGCGCCCCAGAGCACCTGAGACCCATCCTCAATCAGACTTATATGATGATGCTCGAAAGGTATGGCATGGCTTCTGCGATTGTGGATGCCTTTGACGAGGATCTCAAGAAATTTGCTTCGGGGGGACGATCTGATCTCCGAAAACTCGTCTACCGTGTTATGGATGGGGAAGAGGTTGATCTCAAATCCTTGAGTAAAGAAGAAGCCGATTATGTAAAAACCACCAGAGTGTTGATCGCTAAAGCTCTTTACTCTGATTCGTGGTTGGAACTTTAATCATTCGGTTTTTTTGAAACTTCAGCCTGAAGCAAACCCTTTGCTTGCCATTTTTGAATTTCTATTGCGAAGGGGGTCGTTTGCCTGCTTTTTGCGGACAGAATGAATAAATTCTATTTCTTTTGAATGAGGAACTGCTTATGAAATCAGGAAGCCGTCTTGAAAAGGTACTTGAGGCTGGACATTTCGCTTTTACCGGTGAACTTGGCCCGCCGCAGGGGGCGAATGTTGAGGCGATCAGAAAAAAAGCAAGTTTCCTAAAGGGGATTACCGATGCGGTAAACATCACCGATAACCAAACCGCTGTGGTGCGGATGTCGAGTTGGGGAGCTTCTCTGGTTGTTCTTCAGGAAGGGTTGGAGCCCAATTATCAGATGGTTTGCCGGGACCGTAATCGCATTGCCATGCAGAGCGATATTTTAGGAGCTTACGCACATGGTATCCGGAATATGCTTTGCCTGTCGGGTGACCACCAGCAATTTGGGAATCACCCTCTGACCAAAGGGGTTTTCGATATCGATTCCATCCAGTTGATCAGCATGGTGAAGGGGATGCGAGACAATAAAAAATTTCTGAATGGGGATGACATCGATGAGCCCCCCCAGATATTCATCGGCGCTGCCGCCAACCCGTTTGCTGAACCTTTCGAATTTCGTGTCCATCGTCTGGCAAAAAAAATTAATGCGGGTGCAGACTTTATTCAAACGCAATGCATTTATGACATGAAAAGGTTCAGGGAATGGATCAAACAGGCCAACGATATGGGATTGACCGAAAAGATTAAAATTTTGGCTGGAATCACCCCTCTCAAATCAGGAGGTATGGCTCGATACATGGCGAAGAATGTCTCCGGCATCATCATCCCTGACGAAATCATTGATCGGATTGTGCAGGCAAAAAAAGCGGCCGAAGAAGGAATTAAGATCTGTGTTGAACAGATTGAGGAGTTAAAAGAGATGAAGGGGGTTCATGGGATTCACCTCATGGCCATTGAATGGGAACACAGGGTCCCGGAAATTGCAGAACGTGCAAAACTATTGCCCAGGCCCCCGGTTTAATTGGTAGTTTAGTTCGGAGAAATTTAGTTCGGAGACTCCGAATTACGAACTCCGGACTCCGTTGCTGATTCTGAATTGCACGTCAAGGAGAGGTTCATGTACGATTTCATTCGGGGACCATTAATACCGATTGCTTTTGTTGTATTTATTTTAGGGCTGGTATTCCAATTCATCCAATTCTTTAAATTGACGGAAAAAAAGGAATGGGTTTACCCTCCTCTGGAAGGAAAGCCTGAAAAGAAAACGGCGGGGCAATGGATCGCTTTATGCGTGGCCTCCCTCAATGGAACCCTGTGGAAAACAGATCCGGCAATGACCATCATGACGTCTATCTTTCATGTCTGTCTGATCATCGTCCCCATTTTTCTTCTCGGGCACAACATCCTTTTGGATCAATCCTGGGGTTTTAGTCTTTGGAGCCTGCCGGAATGCATCGCCGATATTTTGACCCTGGTCGTTTTGATTTGCGTCGCTTTTTTCCTGGCTCGCCGTCTGTTTCTGTCCCGGGTCCGTGCCATCACAACCGTCTATGACTATGTGATTCTGTTCATCGCGGCGGCCCCATTCCTGACAGGGTATCTCGCCTACCACCAGTGGTTTCATTATGATACGGTGATCACGCTTCACATTCTATCGGGAGAAGTCATGCTCATTGCCGTTCCATTTACGAAACTCGGACACATGCTCTTTTTCTTCCTCTATCGTTTCCTGATCGGAGGGGAGTACAGTTTCGCAAAGGGGGCCCGAACCTGGTAGGGATCAGGAAATTGCGACACGGAGAATCGTATGTCTAATCAGGAAACGAAACCCATTGACACAAAAAAGATCCAAGAGATGCTGAATCGAAGAAAAGGCAAAATGAAACGATACCTGTCTCATTGCGCTCATTGCAGTCTTTGCGCGGAAAGCTGTTTCCTCTATATGGCACACAACAAAGATCCTCAATACATGCCCTCTTATAAGGCGATTCATTCTTTGGGCAAATTATATAAAAAAAGAGGGAAGGTGGACCGAAAGTATTTGTCGGAGATCAAGGGAATCGTTTGGAGAAACTGTGTGCTTTGTGGCCGTTGTTATTGTCCTATTGGAATTCATATTCCCAGCATGATAGCTTTTGCCCGAAGCATCCTGAGGTCTCAGGACGTCTACCCTCAGCTTGACGAGGTTTCTTCGGAAAGCTGGCTGTAATTAGAAAATGGTTTCTTCTGAAGGAGAAAGGGGATGAAAATAAATTGCCGCAGGGTTCTGATGATCACGGTGGTGGGCCTTCTGGTTTTTACCGGGTCTCCCCTCAGAGCCCAGACAGATAAGATGGTCATTGACAACGCAAAGGTCTCGGGACGGAAAACACGACCTGCGGTGACCTTTCCTCATAACAAACATGTCGAAGTCGATCTGTCCTGCAAGGACTGCCATCACATTTATGAAAACGGAAAAAACATCCTGGACGAGAGTAAACTCGAGGAAGGAAATCAGGATATCCGTTGTTCCGCTTGCCATGGTCCGACGTTTCGGATCAATCTGGAAGAGGCTTTTCACAATCAATGTATGGGTTGTCATACGAAGGCCCAGAAAGAAAAGAAAAAGACAGGCCCTCGATTTTGTGGAGAATGCCATATTAAAAAATGATGACGCAGATTACCAAACAAGATTACACAGATTTTAAAAATATCTTTGAAATCTCGCTTTTTGAATCGATGGTATCAGCGTAGCTGGAGGGGAAAAATGATTGTCGGGGAAAGAAAACCTTTTGAAGAGATTAAGGAAATGATCAAGAGCTTCAGGAAGGTTTTAAATGTGGGTTGTGGAGGCTGCACGTCCATTTGTATGGCTGGCGGCCAGAGGGAAGTCGGAATTCTGAATGAAGAACTCCAAATGGCTTCCAAACAGGAGGGGATCCCATTACAGGTGGATGGGTTCACGATTGAACGGCAATGCAACGCCGATTTCTTTTCGGAATTGGATGAAATGGTAAAGACCTATGATGCCTTGTTATCGATGGCTTGTGGGGCAGGCGTTCAGTTCCTTGCGGATCGATATCCTGCGAAGCCAGTCTTTCCCGCTTTAAATACCGTTTTCGTCGGCGTAGACCGAGATATTGGGTGGTTTGAGGAAAATTGCCGCACCTGCAGAGAGTGCGTCTTGGGCGAGACAGGAGGGATATGCCCTGTGACAAGATGTGCCAAAAGTCTTTTCAATGGGCCTTGCGGGGGAACTTCTCGAGAAGGGAAATGCGAGGTCAGCAAAGACACTCCCTGTGCCTGGTTTGAAATTCATAAACGATTGAAGGAACAAAACAGGTTAGAAAACATCCTGAAGGTGAAACCGGCAAGGGAATGGAAAAATCAAACGCAGGGAACCCTGGTTCAGGAAGCCTATAAGAAAAGATATGCAAAATAAATTGTCTTACTGAAGAAGGAGACCTCTTACCCTGAAAAACATCCCCCCTCTCAGCGGGGGCGACTTATATTTTCTTCCAATAAATCTTCCGAAGGGGGAGAATTTTTAAAAAGGACTTCTGTCAGGTCAGCGGATAAGCTTATTTATTTCAAGAATCTGAATGAACGAAGCATTAACCTTGACACATCTTTGGCCAGGGTTATATAATTCTTCAACTTTCATTTCTTATGCCCCAAAAATATTAGTTCTATTGGGCAATCGATTTTAAAAATCAGAGTATTGGCGAGAGAGGGGAGTGTGCTCATTCTGGAGCGAATCCTATGGTTTAACCCTATCCTCTTGTTCAAAGGGGTCATCGGATCCTCATCGGGCGAAGCCGGACGGTCGAGGTGATCACTGAGAGGGTTGGGTAATGACCTCCCCCAAGGTGGGGAGAGAGGAGAAAAACGATGTCATTCAAGGAACGATTAGAATCTGGCAAATTCGTCGTCATCACGGAACTTCAGCCGCCCAAAGGCAATGACCTTACCGAACTCTTTGAAAATGCTGAACCCCTTCGGGGACGGGTTGATGCGATCAATATCCCTGAGCTTCAGAATGCGATCATGAGGATTGGATCTCTCTCGGTATGCACTCTGCTAAAAGAGAAGGGAATTGAATCCATCCTCAACATCTCCTGTAGCGATCGAAATCGATTAGCCCTCCAATCCGAACTCCTCAATGCATCCGCTTTGGGTCTCGAGAATATCTTAATCCTCCAGGGGGACCATCCTTCTGTCGGAGATCATTTCGAAGCCAAACCTGTCTTCGATATCGATCCGATCGGTCTGCTGGGTGCCGTCAAGCGCCTCCAAGAGGGTTATGACCTCATGGGAAATGATCTCCAGGGAAAACTCCAGTTTTATGTGGGCGCCTATGTCAATGCAGGGGCAAAAGGACATATCCTCGACTTAGAGATCATGGACTTAGAGAAAAAGATTCGTGCGGGAGCCGATTTTTTCTTTACCAGTTCGATCTATGATGTCAGTCTCTTTGAGGCCTTTACAAAAAAAATGGCGCACTTCAAGGTTCCCATCATCGCCGGCATAACTCTGCTCAAATCGGTCGGTATGGCCCGATATATCAACAAACATGTGGAGGGGTCTTCTATCCCGGATTCCATCATTGATAAACTGATGAAGGCTTCGGATAAGCAAAAAGGAAGTGTGGAGATCGCCGGAGAACTGATGAGGGCACTGAGGCCCCTTGCCCAAGGGATTCAGATCATCCCCATTGGATGGGAGAAGTTAGTCCCCGGTCTCCTTGACCAATTTGGATTGTGACCCATTTACCCTGCCACCTGCAGGTCCAGTGACAAACCAGGAGGGTGCCCTCGTTTCTTGTTAACACGATGGGGATATGTTACTTTGAAAAAAGGATGCAGACCAAAAAATCTTCTCCAGTAAAAAAAAGAAAACCTGCCAGTGACCAACTTTCCCTTATTAAGAACAAGGGTGTAAAGTCAGAGATGTTCCAAGCCATTGCGGAATTGGGAAATGACGGGATCCTGGTATTTGATGAACATCATCGGATCGAGTTCGCCAATCGGATGGCCTCCGAGATCACGGGTTATTCAACCAAAGAGTTGTTGAAAATGTCGGCCCTTTCCTTTTTAGACAAGCACGATCAATCCTTTATCGAAGATCTCTTTGTCCATCCTGAGCGGTACGGTGAAAAAACCTGTACCGAGGTTCAACTGCTTACGTCGGTCGGGGAGGTGAAAGAAGCTGAAATTTGTATCGCCTTAACGAAAACACCTCTTGGAGCTCCGAAGGGCTATGCCTATCTAAAAGATATTACGGATTCAAAAAGAATGGAGCGAAGGATCCGGGAGGCCAATCAACAGTTTGAGAAAATTGCCGAGATGGGTGACGATGGGATTGTGGTCTTCGACCAAAATTTTAAGATCATTTTTGCCAATCTGAGGGCCTCGGAAATCATTGGGGTTTCCAAGGAAGATTTGACCGGAAGAAATTTTTTTACCGTCATCGGCAAAGAGGATAAAGAATTTCTTGAGGGGACGGTCACTCGAGGGGCAGGAATCGGAGAGAAGCTCTGTACAGAAATGACAATCTTGACCTCTCATGGCCAAGTCAAGGATGCTGAGGTGTGTATTGCCTTGGCCAAGTCAGATTCCGGCGAGGTCAAGACCTATGCCTATATCCGCGACATCACGGATCGAAAAAAATTTGAAAGGAAGCTAAGGGACTCAGAGGAAACACTTAGAAATCTTTTTGAACGAGTGAGACACGGTCTTTTCATCAGCTCCAGGGAAGGGAAGTTTTTGGACTGTAACCAAGCCCTTCTTGATATGTTGGAATATCCAACCAAGGAAGAATTTCTCAAGATTGATATCGCCGAGGACCTCTATGTGAACCCCGAAGACCGAAAGACCCTCATGGAGAAAACCAAAAGGGATGGCTATATCAAAGACTGGGAAGTGGAATTCAGGAAAAAGAATGGCGACAAGATCACCGTCCTGTTGACCGGCTATCCTATTAAAAATGAAAGTGGAGAGGTCGTTGGTTACCAAGGCATTAACTTAGATATCTCGGAGAGGAAACAGATCGAAAACGAACTTCGCGAGGCAAACGAATTCTTCATGAACCTGATTGAAAGCTCAGTGGATGGAATCATCGCAGCCGACATGAAAGGCGATATCTTTATCTTCAATAAGGGGGCGGAAGCCCTGACAGGATACACTGCGGAAGAGGTAATTGGAAAAATTCATATCACCAAGATCTATCCTGGGGGCGTGGCCAAGGACATTATGAAGAAACTTCGAAGCCCGGAATATGGCGGCGCAGGAAAATTCATTCCTACCCATCTCAATGTGGTCAATAAGTTTGGAGAAGAAATACATGTCCAACTCTCCGCGGCCCTCATTTATAATGGAAAAGGGGAGGAAATTGCCAGTGTCGGCATCTTTACGGACCTGAGACCCCGTATCATGATGGAAAAAAAGCTTGAAGAAACCCACCTTCAACTGGTCAGCTCGGAAAAGATGGCTTCTCTTGGAAAACTGGCAGCCGGCATCGCTCACGAGATCAACAATCCCTTGGGTGGGATTCTTATCTACTCCAGTCTGATGATGGAGGATCTCCCCGAGGAGGATCCGCGGCGAGGGGATTTGGCTCGAATCGTACAGGAGGCAGGTCGTTGCAAGGAAATCGTAAAGAGCCTTCTTGAATTCGCCCGCCAGACAGAACCGAAGATGGAGCCCACAGATATCAACCGCGCCATTCATGATGGCCTCTTCTTTTTGGTCAATCAGGCCTTGTTTCACAATATTCAGATCATCAAGAAATTTGATCCTTTCCTCCCATTTGTAAGTGGAAATGCAAGCCAATTGAAACAAGTTTTCATGAATATCATTGTGAATGCGGCGGAGGCAATGCACGGCAATGGGAAGCTGACCATTACCACCTCCCCTGCCCCGGATCAAAAAACAGTCCTGGTGGAATTTACCGATACGGGTGAGGGCATTCCTGATGAGAACCTCAATCGAATCTTCGATCCCTTCTTCACCACAAAGGAAGTGGGCAAGGGAACCGGATTGGGCCTCGCCACCTCTTACGGGATTGTCGAGGATCACGGAGGGAAGATCAGTGTTAAGAGCCAGGTGGGAGCAGGAACAACTTTTACGATTGAACTTCCGATCCACCAAGGAACTCACGCCATTCTGGAAAATCCTGCTATCCAATATCAAGGGGTAAATGATGGATCTAAAGATACCGGTAACCCAAAAGGGGAATTCCTTCCTGTCTGAAGCCAATCAGGCCAGTGGCGAGACCATCCAGGCCTGTTTTCAATGCCAGAAATGTTCGGCAGGATGCCCCATCGCTTATGCCATGGATATCCTGCCCAATCAGTTGCTCCGTCATATCCAGTATGGCCACCGGGAGAAGGTCCTTTCTTCAAAAACGATCTGGATCTGCGCCTCCTGCTATACTTGCAGCGTTCGATGCCCTAACAATATTGATATCGCTAAAATCATGGATGCGTTAAGAAACTTGGCGCTTCATTCCGGAATCGAACCGGGAGAAAAGGATGTCCCTGTTTTTCATTCCGTCTTCTTGGACACGATTAAATCGAAAGGCCGGATCCACGAACTGAGTCTCATCCTCCAATTTAAATCCAAAACCAAAGATTTTTTCAAGGACGCCAAGTTAGGGTGGAAGATGTTTCGCAAGGGGAAGATTAAAATCCTTCCTTCCAGGTTTGGAGGAGGCAAAGAGATTCAGGAGATCTTCAAAGCCTATGAGAAAGGGGAGAGGCAGTGAAAGAAATTTCTTATTATCCTGGGTGCTCCCTCCACGGAACGGCGAGAGAGTATGACGAGTCGATCCGAGGCGTATCAAGGCTTCTTGATATCGGACTCCATGAGTTAGAGGATTGGACCTGTTGCGGTGCGAGTTCGGCCCATTGCACGGACGAAGAACTCGCCATCGAACTGGCTGCTCGAAATCTTGCCATCGCAGAGAAAAGCGACCGTGAGCTCCTGGTTCCTTGCGTGGCCTGCTACAGTCGATTTAAGGCTGCGGAAAAAGAAGTCAAGGAGCATTCCAGGAAGGTCTATTTCCCTTATCAGGGAAATGTTCCCATTCGTTATGCCTTGGATTTTTTCTGTAATGACGAGATCTTGGAAGAGGTGAAGAAAAAGCGGGTCAAACCTCTCTCAGGGCTTAAGGTGGTCTGTTATTATGGTTGCCTTACCGTCCGGCCTCCCAAGGTGACAGGAATAAGGGAATATGAAAATCCTATGCATATGGACCGTCTGATGAAACTGCTGGGTGCGGAATCCATCCCCTGGTCTTATAAGACTGATTGTTGTGGAGCCAGTCTTGTGATGACGCGAACAGATATCGTAAGAAAGTTGAACGACCGACTTCTCTCCATGGCGATGGAAGCAGAGGCTGACTGTCTGGTCACAGGTTGCCCGATGTGCCAGGCCAATCTGGATACCCGTCAAGAAGAATTGGAGAAGGAGACGGGAAAAAAATACAATCTTCCCATTCTTTACTTTACAGAATTGATGGGTTTAGCCCTGGGACACCCGGATGCTAAGAAATGGTTTAGCCGCCACATCACAGATCCCATCAAGGCATTAGGCAACAAAGGATTAATGTAAAATTGTATATAACAGATCGTAAATTGTAGATTTAAAAATCTTAAATCTAAAATCTACAGTGAAGGATTTAAATATGTGGACATTCCCGAGGTGTCATTGCGAACGAAGCGAAGCAATCTCCGAGATTGCCACGTCGCTACGCTCCTCGCAATGACGACTTTTGGGGGTCGTTTACTATAAATTGGAGATGCAAAAATGGCTGATAAAGTTGGAGCAGTAATGGTTGTCGGAGGAGGGATTGCGGGAATCCAGGCCTCCCTTGACCTTGCCGAATCTGGCTACTATGTCTACCTCGTGGAATCATCCCCGGCCATTGGAGGGGTGATGGCACAATTGGATAAAACCTTCCCCACCAATGATTGTTCCATGTGTATTATTTCTCCCAAACTGGTCGAGGCAGGCCGTCACCTTAACATTAACATCCTAACGGCTACGGATGTGGAAGGCATTTCAGGCGAGCCAGGTAATTTCACTGTCAGCCTTCGTCGTCATGCTCGCTTTGTGGATCTCACCAAGTGCACCGGTTGCGGTGACTGTGCAGCAGTTTGTCCTATTATCCGTCCCGACGAATTCAATGCTTCGCTTTCCACACGCAAAGCCATCTACAAGCGATACCCACAAGCCATTCCGAATGCCTTTGCCATTGAAAAACGCGGCGAAGCCCCCTGTCGTAACGCCTGTCCCATTGAGCAGCGCGCCATGGGCTATATAGCCCTGATCCGTGAGAAACGCTTCGCAGAAGCTTACCGCACCATTAAAGAGGATAACCCCTTCCCTTCCGTTTGCGGACGGGTGTGTAACCACCGTTGCGAGGAGGCTTGTACCCGTAATGAAGTCGGAAGCGAACCAGTCAATATCATGCATTTCAAACGTTTTGTGACCGATTGGGCATTCGCACATCCCGAAGAGATTCAGAGGATTTATACCTCGGGTGTCCAAAAAGCTCCCGATACCAGTGGTGCAGGAAAGAAAGTTGCCATTGTCGGTGCCGGACCTGCAGGAATGACGGCAGCGAATGATTTAATCCAAAAAAGTTACTCCGTTACCGTCTTCGAGGCGCTTCCTGCCCCGGGTGGAATGATGCGTGTAGGTATTCCAGAATATCGCATGCCCTACGACCTGCTCCAGCGCGAGATAGATGAAATCACTTCGAGAGGGGTTGATCTGAAGCTGAACCACCGTGTGGAGGATGTAACAGGACTGCTCAAGGATTTTGACGCCGTTTTTGTCGCTTCAGGCGCCCATATCGGTGTGAAGCTTCCTATTCCGGGGAATGATCTCCCGGAAGTCCACATCACAACAGATTTTTTACGGGAGGTGAGTCTAACAGGAACATCAAACATCCAATCAAAAATTGCCGATAAACGCGTTCTGGTCCTGGGCGGCGGAAATGTGGCCATCGATGCGGCCATGTCATCAGTCCGCCTGGGGGCAAGCTGGGTTGGAATGTCCTGTCTGGAGAGTCGAGAGAAAATGCCCGCTCATGATTGGGAAGTCCGTGATGCCCAGGATGAAGGCATCGATGTTTATCCCGGCCGTACCTTTAAGGAAGTGACGAACAAAGACGGCCATGTCACGGGTGTCCGAACCGTGGATGTCGATTTCCGGGGATTTATTGACGGACGGCCTGACTTTGACGAGATTCCCGGTACAGAGACGGTCATTCCTTGCGATTTAGTCATCTTTGCCATCGGCCAGAAACCCGATCTCAACCTGTTGAACAACAAAGTGGAAACCATGCGCGGTCGGACAGTGGCCGTGGACAAAGACACTCTTGCAACCAATATACCCGGAATTTTTGCCGGGGGCGATGTGGTCACGGGCACCACTTTTGTCGTAGACGCCATTGCCGCAGGACATAAAGCGGCGCGATCGATGATTGCGTATTTGAAGGGAGAGGGTGAAACAAGAGTATGGCCGCCGGTGTCAGAATCGGTTGAGAAACTGCCGGAGGCCAAGCTGAACCCTGCGGAAGCGAAACAATTGATGGAGGTGAAGTCGCCAGCTCCGCGATCTGTGCCGGCAAAACGCGAAGCGAATGAACGCAAAGGCGACTTCTTAGAAGTGGAGGCCACACTCGCCGAAGAGGAGGTCATCGAGGCCGCCAAGCGGTGCCTGGAGTGCGGCATCTGCTCTGAATGTTTGCAATGTGTCTTCGCTTGTCGAGCGGGAGCCATCAATCATGACGACCGTGAAAAATTGGTTGATCTTCAAGTGGGAGCGGTTATTCTCACCCCCGGCTTTAAAACCGTCGAGGGGAATATTCGGCCCGAATTCGGCTATGGCGTTTACCCCAATGTTGTCACAAGCATTGAATTTGAGCGGATGCTCAGCGCCAGCGGCCCCTATGCCGGTGTCGTCCAACGCCCCTCCGATGCAGGCCATCCGAAAAAAATCGCTTTTATTCAGTGTGTGGGCAGCCGCGATATTTCCTGCGGACAGGATTATTGCTCCTCCGTGTGCTGTATGTACGCAATGAAAGAGGCCATCATCGCCAAAGAACATGCTATCTTTGTCGAGCCGACTATTTTTTATATGGATATCCGGGCCTATGGCAAAGGATTCGATGCTTATTATGAAAGAGCCAAATCGGAATACGGCGTCCGGTTCATCAAATGTATGGTCTCCAGAATAAGAGAACAATTTAAAACAAAAAATCTCAAGGTGACTTACCTGGATGAAGAGGGAAAGTTTGTCGAAGAGGAATTCGACTTGGTGGTTCTTTCCATGGGCATGGTTCCATCGAAAGAAACGGTCGAGATGGCAAAACGGATGGGGATTGAAGTCGACGCTCATGGATTTTGTAAGACCATGCCTTTCGAACCCACTTCGACCTCAAAGGAAGGCGTGTATGTCTGTGGTGTATTTCAGGGACCAAAAGACATTCCGGAAACTGTCTCTCAGGCAAGCGGTGCTGTGGCCAATGCCACAGGACCAATCGCTTCAGCGCGGGGGACAATGGTCACCAAGAAAGAATATCCTCCGGAAACAGATGTGACAGCAGGGGAACCTCGCATCGGTGTCTTCGTCTGCAACTGTGGCATCAACATCGGAGGGGTGGTCAATGTCCCTGAAGTGAGAGAGTACGCCGGAACACTGAAAGATGTCGTCCATGTTGAGGATAACCTTTATACCTGTTCCCAGGATACCCAGGGAAAGATTAAAGATGCGATCCAGGAGCACCATCTGAACCGTGTCATTGTCGCATCCTGTTCTCCGAGAACCCATGAGCCGATGTTTAGGGAAACCTGTCGGGAGGCAGGACTAAATAAGTACCTTTTCGAAATGGCGAATATCCGTGATCAATGTTCGTGGGTCCATATGCGGCAGAAGGAAGATGCGACTCATAAAGCCAAGGACCTCGTCCGGATGGCCGTGGCCAATGCCCGCTTGATCCAGCCCCTCAGCGAGCTGGCATTACCGGTAATACAAAAGGGATTGGTCATCGGAGGAGGCGTGGCCGGAATGACCGCTGCCCTCAAACTTGCAGAACAGGGATTTGAGATCTTCCTTCTCGAGAAAGAAGCCCAGTTAGGAGGAAACCTGAGAAACCTTTACTATACCCTTGAAGGCCAGGATGTCCAGGTTTTCCTGAAGGATTTGATAAATCGAGTGACGAACCATCCGTCCATCCATGTCATCACCAATGCTCTCGTGGTTGATTTCAGCGGCTCCAAAGGAAACTTTTCTACGGGCGTGATGGTCGCCCCGACCATGTATTACCGGAAGATTGAACATGGCATAACGGTCTTGGCCACAGGCGCTCAAGAATGGAAACCTGACCAATATTTCTATGGAGAAGATCCTCGTATTGTCACACAGCTTGAATTAGAGGGCCGCATTGCCAATCAACCTGACGAAGTGGTTCGAGCAAATCACATTGTGATGATTCAATGTGTGGGGTCAAGGGAAAAAGAACGGCCCAACTGCAGCCGAACCTGCTGTGCCACGGCTGTGAAGAATGCTCTCAAAATCAAAGAGATGAACCCCGGTGCGAACATTTCCATCCTCTATCGGGATGTAAGGACCTACGGCCTTGCAGAATCTTACTACGCCAAAGCCCGCGAGAGGGGAATTATGTTCATCCGGTACGAACCAGAAGAAAAACCCGAAGTCAAAAAGGACGGACAGGATCTCACCATCTCTTTTCTGGACCGTATTTTAAAGGAAAGAATGGAGATAAAACCTGACCTGCTGGTTCTTTCTGCTGCTACCATTCCGAGAGAGAACGAGGAATTGGCAACCATGCTCAAGGCTCCCCGAACGATGGAAGGCTTTTTCTTAGAAGCCCATATGAAGTTGAGGCCGGTCGATTTCGCTACGGACGGCATGTATCTCGCAGGGGGTGCCCACGGGCCGAAATTGATCAGCGAAACGATCTCTCAGGCAAGCGCTGCAGCTTCTCGAGCCTGCACCATCCTATCAAAGGAGAAGATGTTAGTGGGCGGTGTGGTAGCCATGGTGG
>DCUS01000173.1 GCA_002327885.1 Syntrophaceae bacterium UBA2208 | reverse complement strand
GCAGGCTGGATTAAGACGGTCAGTTGAAGATCCAAAGTTTACGAATACGGTTGAACTGTTTCAAGGAAGACCGTTCTTCAGGGGTCATCAAATCGGGTGAAATCCTTTCCTTTAACTTCAACAATCCTCCGTAATCTACCCACCGGAGCAGAGGGAAAAGATAGCGACGGAGGATTCCTTTTTCTTTAAAACCAAAACTGCTATTGAAGTCGATGAGAAAAAGTTCTCCCCTTTCTGAGATGAGGATGTTCCCCTTGTGTCTCAAATCCAAATGAACCACGCCTCTCGCATGAAGGTCATTAAGCGCTTTTTCCAATTCAGAGAAAAAAGATGGAGGGAGAGCCTCTCCCCGTAAGAGGGGTCTCCCTGGAATAAATTCCATGGCAAAGGCAAATCGATCTATTCGCTCAACCGGCTGAGGAATCCCCCTCATTCCTTTGAGCCGGGAATAGATTTTCCACTCTTTTTGAATAAGCCAAACCCCTAATGTCCATCGCAGAAAGAAATTCCTCCTTTGAACATCCTTCACCATCAGGAAACCGCCTTCCACCTCTACCCGGTTCAAGTCCGGCTTCCCGAAATTTCCCCTCGTAAGGCAAACCAACCCTTTCTGAATCTCTTCTCGTTTCATGGGGTTCCCGCCATGCGCTATGCTCTCTGCATTAAAAAATTAAATTCCAATAGGGACGGCTTAGAATCAATATCATTCCGGCAAGGACGATGAGAAGAATTCCCTCCTCGCTGTTTTCGATAAAACGATTAAATTGCCAGGAGACGTCTTCGTTCGAATAGGGAGTCCATCGGGGAAGGTATTCCGGCACCTTCTCGTCATAATCATCAAATCGATCCCCAAAGATCTTTCTCAACCGATCTCCCTCCACCTTCTTTTTATAAGGGATGTAATGGAAACAGAACATAAAGAAGGCGGCTGCCATAAAATAAATATTGTCCGCCAGGATGCAAAATCCAGCGGCGATGAAAATCGAACCGATGTAGAGCGGATTTTTGACAAACGCGTAAGGCCCTGTCACCGTAAGGATCTCATTCTTTTGAAGATGGCCCGCCGCCCAGATGCGAATGCCCTCCCCCAAAAAGATCAAAATCATCCCGATCAAGATCCCGGAGAATTGGGGTTTCGCAAAGATCACTAATAAGAAGGCTCCGATAAAAAGCGGAATCCTTCGAATCTTTCTCTGCCAAGACATCCTTTTGTTGTCCATAACATCCTCTCTTTCCTATTGAACGGGACGGGATAAAACTTTCTTTTTCTTGTAAATAAAGAAGAGGTTTCTGAGATAGATAAAATTCCCTGGCAAATAGGCCAGGATGAAAACCGGATCCATCCGATGAATGGCATAAAAAAAGACAATCAACCCGCCGGCTAAACTGAAATACCAGAAAGAGACAGGAATGACGCTCTCTTTCTTTTTCTCAGAGGCGATCCATTGAATCAGGAACCTCATGGTAAACATCGCTTGTCCGATGAAACCAAAGATTAACCAGAAATCCAAATAAAATTGGGGATATTTGCCGGAGAAGTCTTTAAATAAATCGAGTGCGAAACCGAAAAATGTAAGACATTCCATGTCAAACCCTTTCCTCAATTTCATAGTGAATGGCGCGATATTTCATCCATCTCACGGCCAGCAGATCAATGAACGACCGAACCATGCGATTCCGAATATTGTATTTTGACTTCCCAAACTTCCTCGGATGGTGAGAAACGGGAACTTCAACAACCCGATATCCTTCCATTTTGACCAGGATTGGAAAAAATCGGTGCATTCCGTTAAACAGGGGGATCTCCTCAAAACACTCCTTTTTGAATGCCCGGAGGGTACAGGCGCTATCCTGTATGTTCTCGCCGCTCAACCCATTACGGACTCCATTAGCGATTTTAGAGGAAATCCTCTTCAACCAATGATCTTGCCTATCGTGTCGCCATCCTGTCGCCATATCATAACGATCTAAATATTTCAGCAAGACGGGAATATCCTGAGGATCATTCTGAAGGTCTGAGTCTAAGGTAACGATCTTCTTCCCCCGGGCCTCCCTCATTCCCGCCACGAGGGCTGCGCTTAAACCACGGTTCTCCTTAAAGCCCAGGACTCGAAGACAAGGATATTGAGGGGCCATTTCCTTTAGAATCCTTCGGCTCCCATCTAAACTCCCATCATCCACAAAAATCATCTCATGGGAAAAGGGGAGGCTTTTTAATACCTCTGCCAATTTTGGAATCAGAATCGGAAGACTGTCCTCCTCATTAAAGACAGGGACCACCACGGACAGGCTCGGGGATGTTAAACTCTTCATTAAGAATTTTTCCTTACTCGAAGCGATTTGAGATTAGAACCACGTCGTTTCCCCCCACGGGATGTCGAGCGACCAAATGTATTTCTACCCCCCCTCCCCTTGTCCGAATCTTTCCAAACTCATCGAAGGTAATAAGACAAAAGGCCCTCTCCGGAGAGTTTAGGAATTGAAAAAGTCGCGATGGACTTGCCAAATCTGAAATAGGGACGATCCCTGTGTAGAAATTGTAGGGAGCGGTTGACAATCTCCCATAAACCGCCAGCTTCTCACCCGGCTGGATTCGAGAAAGGACCTCCTGGGAAATGAACCGGGCCGATTTATAGGGGTTGATGAGCGGAAGGACGGCTCGGGTCATGTAAAAGTTCCCCGCTACCAGGAGTCCAAAGAAGAGAAGAAACATCGCTCCCAGATTCTTAAAACGATAGAAGATGAACATGGCCAGACTTCCTCCTGCCAGAAGAAAAGCCAATGGAAGACTATAAGCCATATAGGAAGGAAACTCAATCGAAACGAGCCAGGGCAAAACCACACCGGAAACAAACATCAACCCCAGCAAAACGTGGATGGGGAGAGAGATCCATCTCTGTCTGAAATGATCCATTTGAAAAGAAATGAACTCATTTAAAAGTTTCCCGACTAAGAGAGAGGCGGCGGGAAACAAAGGAAGAAGGTAAATGCCTCTCTTCCCCTTTGACAAAGAAAAGAAGATAAAAATGACCGCAAACCAGATACTCAGAAAGAAAAACTCTCTTCTCTTCTCGACCATTTTCATCGAATAGGCATACACGAAGGCCGAAGGGAGGAAGACCACCCACGGGAAGAAACCGGTTGGGAAATCGTAAAGGTAATAATAAATGGGATGACCTTTCGCCCATCCTTGCGAGTATCGAGCAATCGAATGGAGAAAAAGGGTCTGGCTCAGATAATCACGCCCGCCCTTCCAGACAGCAGGGAGATACCAGCAGAGGACCATCCCCAGAAACAAAAGCATGCCCGGAAAAAGTTTCATCTCCCTGATCCCTCTCCAATCCTTTCGAAGGACAAGGAAAAAAAGGCTGACCAAGAGAGGAAGGATAAAACCCACTGGTCCTTTGGCCAGAGTGGCGAAAGCCATTCCCATGTAAAAGCCATAAATGGTGAAACGGCTGAGATCCTTTTCCTGATGATTTTTTTCCCCTCTATTTTGTCGGTACCAAAGAAAAAAACAAAAAAGAGAAGCGGTCGTAAAAAAGGTAAGAGTTGTATCAATATTGGCCCGTGAAGAGAGATAGGCAAATTCAAAACTGGTGGCAAGGATGAGGCTTCCCAAAAATCCTGTCCGGGAGCCATAGAGAGTCTTACCGAAGAGAAAAGTGAGGAGGACGGTGAGGGTTCCAAAAAAAGCGGAGGGAAATCGGACGGAAAAGGAGGTAAACCCTTGCCAGAGATAAGAGGAGAAACCGATGAGCCAAAAAAAGAGAGGAGGCTTATCGGAGTAAACATTTCCATTATAATGCATGAGAATCCAGTCTCCCCCATTGACCATCTCTCTGGCGACCTCGGCATAGCGGGGTTCATCAGGATTCCAGAGGTCCCATCGGCCCAGGTTAACAAAATAAATGACAAAACAGAATCCCAGAAGGAGAGCAAATTGGGCCCAGGGTTGTGGGGACATTTTGGAAATTTTTCTATCCATCCTGTTTATTTCATCGTCTCGGTGACGACTCCCTCCGCAGAGACGTAGACCACCCCTCTCCGGCGACTTTCAACCATTAATTTTCGTATAAAACTTTTTTGATCTTTGATCATGGGGTTCAGAAGGAGGTATTCCCTAAAAAACTTGAAACGGTCCGTCTTGGTCATCGCCTTAGGAGTAGAGGTGTTAAGTTGAAGGAAATTTCTGAATAATTTTTTCCAATTCATCTTCACCCCCATCCGAATATCTTCAAAATCGAGGAGGTGAAAATCCCATGCCTCTCCTCTTTCCGAGACCAGAATATTACAGGTTTTCATATCCTGATGATATAAACCCATTCTGTGAAGGCCGTTCAGCCAATGGGCAAAGGTCTTAATGAAAAGCCTCTTCTTATTTAAATCTTCAAATCCCTTTAAAACATATCGATCCATCTCCAGATCATTTGCCAGAGCTTCCATGAATAGCGTGCTTTCCTTCAACCCCGACCAGCTTTTTTTCTCGATGAGGGCCAGGGGTTTAAGGGTCGGGATCCCCCTCGTTCGCATCCCATTTGCCGCCACCCATGACTTGAGCCCTTTCGAACGACGGAAGTGTTCTTTGACCCTTCCCCAAACATGAGGGTAACAAAACTGCTTCAGACATATCCTCTCCCCTTCGTCATTCAATATCGATACGATCACCTTTGGAGAATGTTTGATCAGGCAGGAGGGTTTTTCTCTGATCAGGGCCTGATGTTCTTTCATCATCTTTTTCAAACGATCCATGGGGAAATCCCTTCGACGAAACGTACGAATCCCCTTTTCTCGTTGAACGGTGAACTCGGAGCTATCCATCAGGCACCGTTTCGTTCGGCTTCGCCACTGCTTCGTCTGGAGGCGGTTCATGAGGAGATAAATTCTTTGAAATAAAATCTCTTTTTTGCGGGACTCATTGGGACTCTCTTTAAAATATTGATCCAGGAATTGGAGTTGCTCCCGTTCTCCCCACATCGACCTTAATGAATGGAGCAGATGCGCTAAATTCCATAACCTCCTGTTCTGGGAAAGGAGCTTTACCATTTTGGCGTGATGTAGATCGGTCAGAAACAAAGAAGCCCCATCCCACAGAAAGTTTCCTGCGTGAAGGTCCTGGTGAAATAATCCGGCATCTTGAAACTTTTTCACCAAATTGGCCAATTCGATAACCGAAAGGGATTCTCTCGATTTTTTGACTTCCTCGATAAACGAAACTCCTTCTCCGATGGCCTCTGAAAGGAAATAACTTTCCTTAACCAACCCTCTTTGGACTCTTTTCACCCAGCCCAAAGGCTTCGGGAGATTTAAATCCTTTCTTTCCAACCGGGAAGCAATTAAGAATTCTTTCTCCCCTTTGGTGGGGAGGAAAAGATATTTCAGAGATTCGGCCCATCCCTTTGCGCAATCTCTCTTAAAAAAAATTCTTCTTCCATCTGAAAGAGAGAAAATGGCTGCCCATCTCCATTTGGATCTTTTGATCAGTTTCCCTCCCATTTTCTGAATGGAAGAGAGGGATTCATCAAAAAAAGTGGGGGGGAGTTGATCCAATATCTCCTCTCTCATCCACCCCTTGATCTCGCCTTGGGATACCCTTTTGAGAATTGGAGCTTTCATCTACTTCCGCTTTCTAAGCCTGATCATCTCTTGGTAAAATCGTTCAACGGCCTCTGCCTGCCGTTCGAGCTGGAAATTCTGATGGGCCTTCTCATAGGCCGACCGGCCCAAGGCTTTCCTCATTTCCGGGTGGCGAAGCAATTGAAGAGCTGCCTTGGCCAACTCTGTGGGCGTATCGTTTACAACCAACCCCGAGACGCCATCCTCTACCAATTCCGGCAATATTCCCCGATTGGCAACGATGACGGGTTTGCCCATGGCCATGGCCTCTCTCAAGGCTCTGGCTGTTCCATCCGATCCTGCCATTAAGAAGACAAAGATATCCATGCAGGCTAAGGTGTCGAGATAATCATTCGTTTGATATCCTCCGAGGACGACCCACTTTTCAATGCCAAGTTGTTTCATCGGTTGAATGACGCTCTGCTCGATCTGACTCGATCGACCCACCAAAAGAACCTTAACATTTGGGAACTCCTTTGAAATGGTTTTCACGGCCTCCAGAAAGACATCGGTCCTCCGGTATTTTTGATACCGGGCGATCATTCCAATGACGATTTCTCCCGGCTTAATCCCGAAGGGAGACCTCATGTCTTTAAATTCCCTTTTGGGGTCATACCGTTTGAGATCCAGAGCGGGTAAGATCTTTTTCACCCTCTCAAGAGGAAGGTTAAAATGTTCCGCATCCTCCCTCCTTGCCCTCTCGGAAAACGTGATCAACCCATCGGTAAATTGAGAGAGAAGGAAGCGATTTCCCGGGCTGGGCTTCAAGGGATCCCGCTTGTGGTCGGTGCGAATAAGGATCACGGGATGACCTGACCGCCTAGCAGCGATCCCGCCTAACAAATGACCATGGGAATGGTGGACATTGAGAATATCGAACTTCTCCTCACGAAGAAATTTTGTAAGGCTTAAAATGTCCTGTAGATTGACTATTAGAAAAGAGGGATGGTAAACCTTGACGGAGTGATCCAACCGAAACCGGTCTGTGGCTTTAACTCCTGCCTCACGAACCCTTTTTTCAATGCTATCCTCTGCTGGAAAAGGGGGCTTTCGGTAGGCGAACATGACATCATGCCCCCGTTTCTCCAAACCCTTACAGAGGTTCAAGGTAGGGTCCGCCGGTCCTGTCCACTTCCAGTTGCTAAAAAGATGGAGAATCTTCATGGCCTCTAAAAGCTATTCAAGATTTTTTGGAATGTCCCCTCACCCCTAAAAGAAAAAGTTTTCATTCTCAACTTTTTCTAATTCTTCGATATTCTCTTCGGATTGGATGAACTCCTCTGTCCACCAGTTGGCACGATGATAAAAGCATCCAACATCCTTACATTCCTCTCGGGCATCATAGGTCAAAATCGATTGAGCCGTCCTGTTCAGGGTCTCCTTGAATTTTTTTGCTGAGAGGTAACCGTCGGTGTCTCCAATTCTGGCTTCTTCCACGCCTCGAAACGCCGGGCAGTGAAAGATCCCGGAAGGCGTCACCACGGTTCTGAAAAACTGCATATGGCATCTCCTGGGCTGCCTCTTGATTTGATTCGTCTCCTGACTCAACATCGCTTTCAGATTGGAGCTCTCCAGAATCTTGACCTGATTTCCGGCCAAACGTTGGGCTTCGTCCAGATGCGCGCTGATTTCATCAATAATCCCTTTTTCTTTTGTCCGATCAACATCTTTCAGCAACGTTTCCCTCTGAGATTCACTCAATCTGATCAGGCAGGGTTTAAATGAGACATAATCGAATGAAAATTCTCTGGCCAATTCCACCGCTCTGCCCATTTCATAAACATTGGGGCTCAGTCTCTCCCCATTAATCTCCACGCCCTCCCACACAATCACAAAAGAATACCCTAATGAAATAACGGGATTCTTTTCTTTCACTTTTTCAGCTTTTTCCAATATCCCCCTTAGGGTCACCTGCGTTTTGGGCAGATGTAAAGCCTTAAAGATCCCCTCTCCGCCTGCATCGATGGAAATCCGAATCCAATCTTTCTCTTCCAGTTCTCCGGCCACGGCTTCAATTTTTTCTAATCTTGACCCGTTGGTGGCAATCCCTATTTGTAATCTCTTGCTTTTGAGATAACGGACAATCTCATCAAAATCTTTGTGAAGGGTGGGCTCCCCCCCTCCGATCAGGATGACGGAGAGGAGACCATATGAATGAAGGGTGTCGATCGTCTTCTGAACCTCATCGAGGGTCAAACTTTTACCGGCGTTGATCAGCTTGGAATCAACACAAAAAGGACATGAAAAATTGCAGGCCGTGGTGAGATCCAAATTAATGGAGACCGGACTGAAAGGAGGAAACGCTAGATCCGGAGTCTTCCCATCGCATTTTCTCTGCCACTGAATATAATCTTTCAGCCTTTGAAGGACGGCATCCTGTCTCAATTTCGAGCTGAAGTCGTGCTCCCTTTCTTTTATCTTTTCCATAAATTCCTCTTCTCGAATTCCCCGAAGCCATCGTCAATTTTTTTCAGCAGGGAGAGATTATGATAGATATGGCAAGCCCCGATGAAAGGCTCGTTTTTTTCGACAACGGCCTCCATAAAATTTTTCACAGAGGATTCAAGGGGATCAATGACCCTCATTTTATTATCTCCATAATTAAAATAGATTTCATAATTTTCAAAATCCAGGCTTCGAGAAATAACCCGATCGTTCAACCCGAAAAAGAAGTCACGGGGCTGGGTGTCCCGATAGGCCAATCGGATGAGCACCTCACACAACTTACTCCCAAAACGATAAGCAAATCGGATGATCATCTCTGCCTCTCCGTCTGATTCAAAATTCAAATCTTCTATCTCTCCGTCGCCCAGAAGGCAATAGAGAAGACTCAGGGCATGAGGGACGGATTCTGAAATCATCTCTCTCCCCGGAAGGGGAGGCGCCATCTTGATAAAAAAAGTGTTCCTATTTTTGATCTCCGTCCTCCCACATATTTTTTCGTAATCGTTGATGGCGAAAGGCCATTGGGAGTTCATGGCTATCGTTAATTTCTTTTCTCTCGCCTTGTGAAAAATCTCTTCAGCCATCCTGGGAAGGTTCGTGAGATTTCCCCAGATAAAAGGCTTTTCGCAGAAGATATGGAGGCCTGAATCAATGGACTTCAACAAATATTCATAATGGGTGGAAGAAGGGGAAGCAATGACCACTGCATCCGGCATTTCGATGCTGACCATTTCATTGAAATCCGTATAGGGACGGGCCTCGATCCCATATTTTTGGAGAGCGGAACAGGCCTGCGAGCTTGTCTTCTCCGTCGTCCCCAGCACAGAGGTGACTTTTCCTCCCTGTTGATGGAAATACTTCCCGATATACTCCCCGATCCCATTTCGGGCCCTGCCTGCCCCGATGATAGACACCTTCATAAAGTATTAAGAGCCCTCACCCTTTCCATAACCTATTAAAAATTGTTTTATTTTAACATAGTTGTTACCTCAATTAAAATATCGACGTTGAAAAATTCACTTTTTTCCCTTAAGATGGGAAACATGAAAAAAAGGGACATCCTTTTGAGTCTCCTCTCAGGAATTCTCCTTATCCTTTCTTTCCCTCATTTTGATCTCGAATTTTTGGCCTGGTTTGCTCTGGTCCCCGTTCTCTATTCCATAGAAGGGAAGGGATTCGTCGATAGTTTCAAGCTTGGTTTTTTGACCGGCACCGTCTCTTTTCTCGGAATTCTTTATTGGATCATTGTGGCCGTCCACACTTATGGCAATGTTCCGTTGATACTCAGCGCTCTCATTCTTTTACTTTTAATCCTCTACCTGAGCCTCTTCATTGGCGCCTTCACTTTCCTCGCCCGGCTCATCCAGATGCGTTTAAGAATTCAAACCATCCTTTTTGCCCCCTTCCTCTGGGTGGCTTTAGAATATCTTCGGTCCTTCCTTCTCACAGGTTTCCCCTGGGCCAATTTGGGTTATTCACAATATCTCAACCTTCCTTTTATCCAGATGGCTGATATCACAGGAGTTTACGGTCTTTCCTTTGTCATTCTTTTAGTCAATGCCACCCTTTTTTCGGCGCTTCATCAATGGGCACAAAAGACTTTTCCCTTTAAAGAATTCCTCATCACGGCTATCGTCCTTTTAGTTTTTCTCATTTATGGATATATGAAGATGGAAGCAATCGATCACCAAATGATTCAAAATCCTCCTTTAAAGATCCGATTGGTTCAGGGGAATATCGATCAATCCATAAAATGGGATGAATCTTTTCAGAAGGAGACGTTGCAGATCTACGATAGGCTTTCTTTACGGGTTTCAGAAGAAAAGCCAGATCTCATCATCTGGCCGGAAACAGCGACTCCCTTCTTTTTTCAGGATGCCCAGGAATATCAGCCTTTTGTTCTGGATATCCCGAAGAGGACAAGCGCTTTTCTCCTTTTTGGAACCCCCACTTATAAAATTCAAAAGGGGAAAGTGAGCCATTACAACAGCGCTTACCTGCTCTCTCCGGCAGGGGAGCTGGCAGGCAAGTACGACAAGATTCACCTTGTCCCTTTTGGAGAGTATATCCCGATGAAAGATCTTCTTTTCTTCATGGGGTCATTGGGAGAAGGAATTGGAGACTTTCAGCCCGGGAAAGAAATCTATAATTTCTCCCTACCGCAAGGTCATTTTGGAGTCCTCATCTGTTTTGAAATCATCTTTCCAGACCTCTGCCGAAGATTTGTCAAAAAGGGGGCGAATTTCCTGGTGACGATGACGAACGACGCCTGGTTTGGAAAAACCTCTGCTCCTTACCAGCACTTCTCCATTGCCACCTTCCGGGCCGTGGAGAACCGGGTCTTCATTGCCAGAGCAGCCAATACGGGGATTACAGGTTTCATTGACCCGAGAGGAAAAATTTTAAAACAAGGAGAGATTTTTACAGAGGAGGCGATTGATGGAACGATCCGCTTATCCCATCAAAAAACCTTTTATACTCTTTATGGAGATACCTTCGCCTGGGGATGCTCTGTCTTCTCTATGCTTCTTTTAATCTATGCCCTATTTCAAAAACCAAAGAAGATTTAGCGTTGGCATTTATTCTGACGAACGCTGCCTCCCTGCCGACCACAGGCCCTGAACCTAACAGGGTACAGGGCAGGCAGACAATAAACGGAGGCGCCACGGGAGAAACGATGAAATGAGAATTCGAAAACCAGGAAAAGTCCATGAGCGAATTTGGTTCTTCGGCCGAGAGGAATCCGGCGTCTATCTCGTTGAGGGAAACGATGGCGCAATGATCGTGAGCGGTGGTATGAGCTACATCGTCTCAGATATCCTTCGCCAATTCAAGGAATTTCAGATTGATGAGAGCCGGATTAAAAAACTCCTCATCCTTCACTCCCACTTCGACCATGTGGGCGTGATCCCCTTCTTCAAGCGCCGCCATCCGGAGATGGAAATCTATGCTTCGGAAAGGGCCTGGGAAATCCTTCAGATGGACAAGGCCATCCTGACGATCAATGAATTCAGCCGAAATGTGGCCAAGAGAATGGAAAAGGAGGAGGTCATCTCCGCATACGATTGGGAATGGAGAACCGACATCTCCGGGAAAACCATCCGGGAAGGAGACCGAATCGATTTGGGAGGTTTGAAGGTCTCGGTCCTGGAGATCCCGGGGCATTCGTCATGTTGCATTGCAGCTTATATTCCTGAGCTGAAGGCCCTGTTTCCCACAGATGGAGGGGGCATTCCTTTTGGCCAAACGATCATCACTTCAGGAAATTCCAATTACACCAAGTATCAACAGAGCCTTGAGCGGCTGAAAGATCTTCAAGTAGACTATTACTGTGCTGACCACTATGGCTATGTCATTGAAGAAGAGGCCCGGGAGTTCATCTCAAAATCGATTGAGATGGCAAAGAAAACCCGTATCCAGATGGAGGAGGCTTACCGTTTCAGCCAGGATATTGATGTGGCAGCCCGGAAGCTCATCGCTTCCTTTTACGAAGAAAACCCTTCCTATTTCCTATCTCCTGAAATTTTTCTTGATGTGCATCGCCAGATGGTCCGGCACATCGCCACGGGGATCGAAGGAAGGACGTAGAGCACCTGGGTCCCTGTTTTTTAAAAGGAACGGACCGGGAGGAAAACACCTTTTAATCGTTATAAGAGATTTCGCTTATTTGAAAAAGTTCATTAAGAAGCTGCTTCAGTTTCAAATGTTCTTCATCGACAATCTGAATGATTTTTAAACCATATTGAAATCCTTCGCTATTGCCATAAACATGAAGGTCTTTCCAGATGATCTCGGCGGACACTTCGAAGTTGGTTAATTCGAAACCTTTGGGAAACAGGACGATGATATTTAATTTTAGGCCGACAGGCATGTCTTTGATGGAATGAATGAGAAGACCCTCCTCGCTTGCATTGACCACCAACCCTCCATGGGCCTGGGGAAGATCCTTCATCCGATATTCAAAAGGCAGGTCCATCATGGATCGAGGATATTTTCTTCTCTCTCTAGAATAGATTGGACTTTCCATGGAATCCTTTACACCCCCTGATGATTTAAAATCAAGATGAATTCTTGCAGCCGCCTATTTCTCAATCCCGATCGTTTTTTTAAGACGATCTTCCGGCGAGGGATAATGAATGATATTTCTTCTCTCAATAGGCAAGACCAGAGAAATAAAGGTCATCGGCTTATCTTCATAGACTTTATATCTCATCATCCCTCTATTCTTTTTGATTATTTCTTTGGCCAACTTTAAGATTAACTCAATCGCCTCTTCTTCCTGATAATAATTTGAAATTCCCGGAACCACCCTTCCTTCTTCATCTCCCTTTTCATAACCTGTAGAAACGACCAGAATCTCAATATATTTTCCATCCTTTGGGAGATGCCCCCTTTCTCTCTCTTTTAACACCCCGATATCGAATAACCTTGTCAAAAATCCGATGCTTCCATTGGCAGGCATGGAAAGGAGGGTATATTGAATGACTGAGTCTAAAATATATCTTAACTGTTCATCCGGAACTGAGGTTTCCGGCAAGTCTTTCTCAAACTGTTTCTTTATGATTTTAATCTTTTTCTCTTCAAATTGGTTCTTATGTTTTTTCATCATTTCTTCAATAAGGATGGTCACCGTATCCTTTTTTACGAGGGGGGTGCTAAAATTGAGGTAATCATTAAAACAGTCCAGCATTGAAATCGTTTTTTCGATATCTTGATTAATAATTTTATAAAAATGTTCTCCCAATTCCTGATCCTTAAAATGATCACGTGAAAGAAACGCAAAGGCTTTCATGGCGGCAAGACTGGCTTTAATTTGATTGAGCAATTCAAGGTAATAAAGCGAGGTTGGAAGTTCATTCTGTCCATTGAAAGTAATTGTCTCATTGGATTTGGAATCCTGTCTTTCCCCTTTGTTTAGAAATGAGAACAAAAAATCCTTGCCATTCTCTGTCGAAGAAAACTTAGTTTCCATATAGATGTAAAATCATGCATATTTGATGCCAAGTTTTGGAAACTATTGTAACTCGCTATTATTCAAGACTTTCTTACAATTAAATATTCTTCTAAAAAACCAAAACGACAAATTTTGTCATAAGGGATTAAAATTTCCGGCGTTTCCGCTCTTTAGACCTGGGGCATCAACCTAAAAAGCCCTTCAGTCCTATGTCCCCGGCAACCTCCTGCATTCCCTTGATCGTATCATCAATCAGTTCCTCCAGACCAACCCCGAGCATCTCCGCCCCCCTTTCGATGATCGACCGATCCACCCCGGCTGCAAACCTTTTGTCCTTCCATTTGTTCTTCACCGACTTCACATGAACATCCAAGACGCTTTTGGAGGGGCGAATTAAAGCAGTGGTCACCACGAGTCCGGTCAGCTCATCGATGGCGTACAGAGCCTTTTCGAGAGCGGTCTGTGGCATGATATCGGAACATATCCCCCATCCATGAGAGACGGCTCCCCGGATATATTCCTCCGGCCATTCCTGCTCACGGAGGATCTCGCCGGTTTTGGAGCAATGTTGATCGGGAAACCTTTCATAATCGAGGTCATGGATCAGGCCGACAATTCCCCACTTCTCTTCGTCCTCGCCACGTTTTCTTGCGATGTAACGCATCACCCCTTCGACCGCATAGGCGTGCTTGCGCAAACTATCGCTGTCGTTATATTGATGCAAAAGTTCCAGGGCCTCCTGACGAGTCGGTGTTTTTTCTCCCATGCTCATCCTCCTTTCTTAACCCTATATCATTTACCATGCCTTTCGGATGCAGGTCAAGTAAACCCCGTACTCCCCCTTCCCTATTCTCTCATTTAATGCTAAATTTAAACCAATGATTGATTATTCTTTGATCGACCACCCCTCCTTGCTGAGATTCATTTTTTATCCCAGGAAGGATTTTACCTCTTGCCCTGCAAATGGTTTTGACCTCTCCGTGGAGGTCGGGGAAGGAGCTTTCATTTTTTGTCGTTTTTACACGGGCCATCACGATTGGCCATGGATCTTGTTTTTTCACGGCAATGGGGAAGTGGTGAGCGATTATGATGAAATCTCCCTTTTTTATCATCAAAAAGAACTTAATTTAGTTGTTGCCGATTACAGGGGATATGGGATGAGCAGCGGGGTCCCCACCCTCACCGGTCTCGCCCGGGATGCTCATATCATTTTTAAAAAGATCCGGAAAGAACTTTCTATAAAATATCTTCAAAAAGATCTTTGGGTCATGGGAAGGTCTTTAGGAAGCATCTCTGCTTTCGAACTGGCCTACAATTATCAAGAGGAGATGAAGGGACTGGTCGTTGAAAGTGGGTTCCCCAGCATCGTGAGAATCATGACACACCTCGGAATCCCGGCTTCTGAGATGGGCTTGGAAAGGATAGATCAAGAATGCCTGGAAAGGATCCAAAAGATATTTGTCCCCACCCTTATCCTCCACGGTGAGCAGGATTGGCTCGTCCCTCTTCAAAATGCAAAAGATATCTACCGGCATCTTGGGACAAAGGAAAAAAAACTTCTTGTTGTCCCTACAGCCACCCACAATGATATCATGCTCGTTGGATTCAAGGAGTACTTCAACTCCCTTCAACAATTTATTGAGGAAACGAAATAAATTTTACCTGACGGATTCGTCACCCCTGCCTGCCGGTAGGCAGGGGCAGGCAGGCTTACCCTCACCCTTAGGCGGCCTCCATTTTCTGAGCAAACAACAAATGTTATTTTCCAAAGAATTCTTGAAGAATATCCTTTGACTTCGTCTTCCCGGAGGGTTTCCCTGGGTCTTTATCTGTTCTTTCAAAGAGACGCTTCTCAATCTCTTTCTGTAAGCCATGGCCGAATTGTTTACTTAGGGCTTCCGCATCAAAATTAACACTGGGCTTATCGGTTGTGCCTTTGATCCTGAGAGGAATGATTTTCCAGCCCTGCTCATCCTCGATGAATTTTATTCCACCCGTACTTCCCTTCAGGTTTCCTGAAAGGTTCGGGGAAAGTTTTAACTCTGTAGGTATTTCCAGCCTCTTCTCAAAGTCAACCGTGCCCTTCGGACTGATCTTATAAAGAGGAGATTGAATCCAACCATCTAGGAATACCTTTTCATTCTTTACATCAAAATTGAATAAGCCTTCGTCAAAACTTGGATTTTTTAAGGAAGGGATGCCCGTGAGGAGCGCAATGGCGTCAAAAATCTGAGATTGTTTGATGGCACCCTTTCCAATCTTTGCGACGGCCATTCCTTTTAAAGTCTTTTGAATGGTAGATGATTCATCCATGACACACTGAAGATTCCCGTTCAAAGACCCATCCGTCGTGAAGTTTCCCTCTCCGGAGAACTGCAGCCCAAGAGGTTCGACCTTCAACACACCCTTGGCTATCTGGTATTGGAGACGGAGGTCTTTAATGATATAATCCTGATAGATTCCCTTATCGGCTGTGATCTGTCCCGAAGCTTTGAGCTTTTTCATCATATCCCCTTCGGCAGGTTCCTTTTTTTTCTCCTTCTTTCGAGGCTTCCCTTCTTCGGCCTTCTCCTCACCGCTTAATCCCATTAGTTGTTCAAGATCAAGTGATTTGGCATGGAGATTTGCGACGATATCGGGCGCCGAACGATAATTATTGACCGTTGCAGAGAGCTCAATGTTATCCTTTCCGATGACGGTTTGAAGATTGGCCCGCACAGTCTTCGCATCCATGTCAATCTTGCCCGAAACCTTAATTTCTTTACCCTTCAGGTTCGCTTTGATCTCTTTCAGGGAGATAAGCCCAAATTCCATGCGAGGGGCGCCATCCTTTTCTACCGACCCCTTAAACTCAGCACTTAAAGCAATGGAGACATCTGGCAATTCTTTTCCTTCATCAACAAATGTCACACGAGCATCTCGGATAAATAACCGGTTTGCAACAATGGAAACGGGAATCGCCTGTGGTTCAGGTCCGGCGGGCTTCTTAGGTTCCTGGAAGCCCTGTTCCATGATGTCGCTGAAGTTATATCTCCCATCTCTTTCCTTCTTGACAAAAAACGATGGAGAGACAATCTCAATTTTGTTGATCACGAGTTGTTTTTTTAGAAGGGGGGCAAGACGATAGGAAAACACAAATCTCTCAATCTTCATGAAATCTCTCTCCCCATCCTTTTCCTTGATGCTCAATCCCTTTGCGACAATTCCTTTAAACAGAGAAACATTGATCTCATCTAAAAGGACCTTTCTCCCTGTCGCCGCTTCAGCCTTGGGAAGAATCATGGGCTTGAGCCGGTCACTGGATAAATAACTCTTAACAAATAGGGTGAGACCAACCAATAAAAGAACCAGTATCCCCACCAGAACAATGGCTATTTTAAAAAGCTTTTTCATCATTCATGCCTCCTTTCCTGAAGACATTCACCCATACAAAAAATTTTATCAAGTCGCTTAGGCATTTGCAAGCTACCCCTTTCAGAAGATTTGAATTTATTTTGACAAGGGATTCGATAAGGGGCTAATATGAACGGGTGGATGAGCGGTGAGGCCGTTTAATCTGTTCCTATTATTCTTTCGAGGAGGAGGTTCACATGCCTTATTTGATGAAAAAAGGGCTCCTTTATGATTTGGAGGATGCTTTCGACATCCTCATGGATTATCATGTCATTTTTATTGGGGAAGAGCATGAATCCCGAGTTTCTCATCATGCAGAACTTACCATTCTCAAAGGGCTGGCGGAACGGGATTCCACTCTTGTTCTCGCCCTCGAGATGTTCGAGCGAGATGTTCAAGACTTCCTTGACGCTTATTTAAAACGGAAAATATCAGAAAATAAATTTCTAAAGCTGTCCCGCCCCTGGCCAAACTACCGGAAGGATTACCGGCCGCTCATTGAGTTTGCGAAGAAGAACAGAATGCCAGTGATTGCAGCCGATATCCCTCGAAGGGCAGCCGCAGCGGTATCCATGGCGAACGAAATCTCCTCCGGTGTATTGGGTGAGGACAGGGTATACCTTCCAAAAACCGTTCACCTCAAATCAAAGGAATATTTCAAACGTTTCGCTTCCTCGATGGAAAGGATGCCCCACTTTGCCCCCATGAAAGGCATGAAAGTGGATGGACTCTACAAAGCCCAGGCCCTCAAGGACGCTGTGATGGCTGCTTCGGTCGAGCCTTTCTTAGATCGTCGTATCCTCTTCTGCTGCGGACATTTTCATTCCGATTACCACCTTGGCGTTCCCTATCAACTCCAGAAAAACCATCCAGAGATCAAGGTCACAGTCATCGCTATGGCTTCATCGGTGGAAACCCTTCGCATGGAAGACCGCTCAAGGGTGGCTGATTTTATTTGGGTGGAAGAGTAATATAGAAAGGTCGCGGCAATGACTCTACAAATCGGATTTGATAATGAGAAGTATCTTGCGGAACAAACCGCAGCGATCCTGGATCGGGTCAATCGTTTTGATAATAAGTTGTACTTGGAGTTTGGTGGAAAACTCTTATTTGATTACCATGCGGCCCGGGTGTTGCCGGGCTTCGATCCCAATGTAAAAATGCGGTTGCTCCAGAAAATTCGAGACAAATCAGAGATCGTGCTCTGCATCTATGCCGGGGACATCGAACGTAAAAAAGTGAGAGCGGATTTTGGTATTACTTACGATTCGGATGCGTTAAAATTAATTGATGATTTAAGAGAGTGGAAAATCGAAGTGGTGGCGGTGGTCATCACTCGATATGAGAATCAACCCTCAGCAACCATCTTTAAAAACAAATTAGAGCGTCGAAATATCCGCGTCTATACGCATCCATTTACCAAAGGGTACCCAACGGATATTGATACCATTGTGAGTGATGAGGGATATGGGTCCAACCAATATATTCAAACCACCAAGCCCATTGTGGTGGTGACAGGACCAGGACCGAGTAGTGGAAAACTTGCCACCTGCCTTTCGCAGATTTACCACGAGTATCGACACGGAGTGCATGCCGGTTATTCCAAATTCGAGACTTTCCCCGTTTGGAACCTCCCTCTAAAGCATCCGGTCAATATGGCTTATGAGGCTGCCACCGCCGATATTCGGGATTTCAACATGATCGATGCATTCCATCTGGAGGCCTATAATGAAAAGACCGTGAACTATAACAGGGATGTCGAAGCATTTCCGGTCGTCAGGCGGATTATTGAAAAGATAACGGGGGAGCGTTCCTTCTATAAATCACCTACGGATATGGGTGTCAATCGGGCTTTTTTTGGAATCGTCAACGATGATGTGATCAGAGAAGCCGCCATCGAGGAAATTATCCGTCGATATTTCCGGTATGCCTGTGAATATGCCATTGGATTTGCGGAGAAAGAGACGGTTCAGAGGGTTGCGCTCTTACTTGAAGACTTGGACGCAAAACCTGAAGATCGGATCGTTGTCAAATATGCAAGGGAAGCTGCTCTGGAAGCTGAAAAGAATGGCAAGGGGAATGAAGGTATTTTTTGCGGTGCGGCGATCGAATTGGCCAACGGGACCATCATCACGGGAAAGAATTCA
>DCUS01000146.1:11702-13148 GCA_002327885.1 Syntrophaceae bacterium UBA2208 | reverse complement strand
CTCTTCTTAAGATTTCCCTTCTGAAACGACAACTATTAAAGGAGGATAAATGATGGAGAATCTAGTGAATATTCTTGACTCATTCTATCCCGGATGGAAGGAAAGGAAATACGTAGATAGGGTTATTGCTATCCTCAATAAACTGATCATTCCGACCTATCCTTTTTTAGATGCAAGGATAGAAAACAATAGGGCCATCTTTCCCGAGGAATGGAATCAAATAATCACAGCCTTGAAAGAAGCTCATTTTTTTAAGCTATTTGTTCCTCCTGAATATGGAGGGCAAAAATCCTCTGAGCAAGAGATTTACTTTATGATGGAGCTTTTAGGTTACGCTTCTCCAGGGTTGGGGATCATTTTTGTGTCTCATGGGCGAGCGATCGATGTTGTTCTTAGCGGATCTGAACAGCAAAAAGAAGAGTATCTTCCCAGGATGGCGGAAGGGGAGTTCGGAGCCATTGCCATCACAGAAGAAAAGGCCGGATCGGATGCAAGTGCAGTTGGGCTTAGAGCGCAAAAGGTTGGTCTTCATTATCTTTTTAACGGGCAAAAAATTTATATATCTAACAGTGGATTAGCTCGTATTTATGCCATTTTAGTCAACACAAAAGGGGTACGAGGTCCCCGATCTTTGAGTGTGTTTATTGTGGAGAATGACCTGGCAGGATTCTCCATAAAAGGATTGTCGGAAAAAGAAGGATTAAAAATATTACCGACAGGGCAACTCCTCTTTAAAGATACTCTCGTCCCTGCCAAGAATCTTATAGGCAATGAAGGAAGGGGGCTGATTCTAACAATGAATGTTATTGATAGGGGAAGGATTCATATTGCTGGCATTTGTTGCGGATTAGCCTACCGGATTTTTAGAGAAATTTATAAATATGCGCATCGAAGAAGACAATTTGACCACCCCCTGACCAGCAGTCAGGATATTAGTTTTCAGGTTTCAGAAATGTTCACACGAATAAATGCTGCCAGAGGGTTATGCCTTCATGCCTTGAGACAATTTAGCGCTCCCTACTATAGAATTAGTTCTTCTCAGGCTAAGCTATTCGCCACACAAATGGTTATGGATGTAGCTTCAAAAGCTCAGATATTGATGGGTGGGAGAGGTTATTTCAAAAATGATTTGGTCAACCAGTTGAGTTCGGACGCCAGAGGCATGGAGTATTTGGAAGGAACATCTAACATTCAAAAAATGATTATTGCCCGGGAATTACTCAGAATTTATTATAAAGAAAAAATTGTTTGATTGACCCCCCCTGTGCAACTATTCCTTCCTCAAAAGTGTATGAACCTTATCCATACAATGTTTCAGATGGAAGGCCTTAATTATGAACGCTCGGAATAATAAACTTGAGGAATTATAAACACGTAGCATAACATCTCATCTTCAACAAATTCTTCACGTCCAGTTCCCATACGAGAAACTCGTTACATACTTGA
>DCUS01000146.1:0-11662 GCA_002327885.1 Syntrophaceae bacterium UBA2208 | reverse complement strand
AGTCAAAATGACTACATTCAAAAAGTTTCTCTGGGATTAGAAGGCATGGCCCAACATAGATAGCTCCGGGGAGCGACGACACGAATGACACAGGAATTTATAAATCTCTTACGGCCGATGCGATTTCCGAAGCAGATCGTCAACGGTCTTCACGGGATTGAAAGTCTCAAGAGGAACCTCCACAAAAACGGTGTTCCAGAACGCCATCGATCCGTTCCACAGGCCCGGCAACTCGAGCGCCTTAAGCTCGCCCTCTTCATGAGACTTCTTTGAAATGAGGAAGGTGTCCATATTGACATAAGCGTTCAGATCAAATTTTTCTCCCTGATAATTTTTGATCCCGCATACCAGATCAACGGGATTGAAGTGTGTGGAGGATTTCCAGATATCTTTCTGCTCTTCTGAATTCAGGTCGATTTGGTTCTGCTCCACAATCTGAAGTGATCGGATTCCCTTCTCCTCAACCCAGAAAGGGCCTCCGCCAGGCTCGCCCTCGTTTTTCACCATGCCACAAACGCGCACCGGCCTATTCAACAAACGGAAGACATATTTTTTCTTGCCGGATAACGTGTCCTTCCAGAATCCATCGGGAAAGAAAAGAAATAGCTCTTCCTGGCAAAAATGGAGTACCCTTGACAACAGATCATTATCCACTCGTTTTTTAGAGAGGAGTCTCAGATGATGGAAGATCTTATCCTGTAATTGCACAAGATGCCCTCCGAGGATTTTCTTATAAAAAACGGTGATGTCCTTTAAACGGTCAGGAACGACATTGTCAATATTCTTTATGAAAATGATATCGCCATCCATGGCATTGAGATTTTTGAGGAGCGAACCATGACCTCCCGGCCGAAATACGATTTTCCCGCCCCTGTCCCGGAAAGGTCTATTCCCAATGTCTACGGCTATCGTATCCGTAGAGGGATGCTGTATCGTCACGGCAATTTCGAATTTTACGTTAAACAGGTCTTCATAATAGCCTTTTACCCGGGAAAGCAAATCGTTAAATCGGGATTCGTGTTCATCCGAAACGGTAAAATGGACCCTGCAGACGTTCCCGGCATCCCGGACATAGAGGGCTGCCTCGGCAAGATGTTCCTCTAAAGCGGTCCGGCAACGACCGGGGTAGATGTGAAATTTCAGCAATGCCTTGGGAAGCCAGTTATAGTTAAGACCCCGCGGCGTAAGGATAAATTCAAGGATATTGGCGCATCTTCCCTCTCGGATACAGTTTTCGATTTCTTCTCTCTCCGAAGTCATGACTTCTTTTAGGTCATCGTAGAAGGCAAACTTGAGGATGTTTTGAAGAAACTCATTTAGCCGCTCGGCCGAATCGAATTTTCCTCGCTGATACCACCCGTACCAGTCTTTGAACATCCGGCTAGCGACCCCTGAAGCTGGCACAAATTTGAGCATCCGGCCTTTTTCCGCAGCCTGATTGTGGAGGGAAACAAAGGCTTCCCTCTCATTCGGAGGCATCTGAACGATGCCGTCCCCAACCCGCGCAGGCCTTATTAATCTGACAGGTTCAATTCCTCGGCGGAATATTTCAAGCTGTCTTGAGATTTCCTGAACATTGATACCTTTTGCGGCTATCGTTTTTAAGTCCCCTTCCGAAAAGACATTTAAACCCATTATTCCACTTCTCCTCCAGAGCGATTCCAGGCGTCCCTCAGTTTAATATATAATAAGACATAGGACAGGACAAGGGGCCAAAATCTAAGACTATTTCAAAAAGGGAAGTCAGATCACTGACATCTCGCCGATAGCCGATAGCTGACCGTCAGTTCAATTTTGTTTGCTTTTGTTCGGCTTTCTTTGTAAGATGGAGCCTATTGAGAGGTTGTTTTGATTAATTTAAATCGCTTCATCAAAAAGAACGATCTGGTCGAGTTAACTGCCCGGTTAGTTCAAATTCCTACCGAAAACCCACCTGGAAATGAAAAATTGGCGGCGCAATTTTTGAAACCTCTCCTCTCCAGGATGGGGTTTAGAGTAAGAACTCTTCTCTCTCCCAAAGGGAGATGGAACCTCATCGCCGAAAGAAGATGGGGAAGGGGTGGCCGAACACTCATCTTTAACGGCCATCTGGATGTTGTCCCCGCTGGAGACCCCTCTCAATGGAAGGACCCCCCTTTCCGGGGAAAACGCCACAAAGGAAGAATCTATGGCCGCGGGGCATCGGATATGAAAAGTGGAATTGCCTCTTTCATTCACGCCCTCTCGATAATTGACCGGTCGAAAATTCACCTGCATCAAGGCGCTGTCATCCTTCATTTAGTCTCTGACGAGGAATCTCATGGTCATCAAGGCATGGGATTTTTAACCCAGAGGGGACGGATTTATGGCGACGGCGCCATCGTAGGAGAACCGTCTGACCTCCAACCTGTCATCGCCCATAAGGGAGCCCTCTGGCTTAGAATTTCCACACTTGGGAAATCCGCCCACAGCGCAAGACCCCTTTTGGGGGTGAATGCCATCGAAAAAATGACGAAGTTAATCCATCAAATAAATCTAATTCCTATGGAAAAGGAACATCCCTTGCTGGGAAAGCCCACCCTCAGCATCGGAACCATTCAAGGCGGAACGAAAATTAATATCGTTCCAGATTGTTGCAGTATTGAATTAGATCGGCGAATGTTGCCCGGAGAAAAGAAGGAAGAAGTTTTAAAGGAAATCAAAGAAAGGTTACATTCTTTGGAACGACAAGACCCCCTTTTTCAATATCGCATGGAGGAAATCGATTTTGCAGAACCTTCTGAAACCGACCCTGAAGCGGAAATTGTCAAAATTGGCGTCGAGGCCATCCAAGAGGTAACGGGGAAAAAGCCTCCACTGAGAGCGTTTTCTGGATTTACGGATTCACGATTTTATATTAACCAATGTTGTATTCCAACCCTCATCTTCGGTCCGGGAGACACGAATCAGAGCCATACCAGAGATGAGTCGGTGGGGGTGGAGGCTTTAGTCCTGGCTGCCCACATTTATGCACAGATCGTCATCAACTATTTATCAATAAAAAGATGAAACTCCATCTCCAAAATATTTTGAAGGAATTGCAACCTTACCGACAGAGGAAGGTCGCCATCAATCCGAAGCATGCTGCCCTCCTCGTCATTGATATGCAGAACTATTTTCAACGAATGATTCAACCTGTCTTGGAAAATATTTCAGGAGTGATTCAAGCCTGCAGACAAAAAAATATTCCGATCGTCTTCACACAGCATGGCCACACCGATCCATCCTCGGATAGTGGAGCCCTTGGGCAGTGGTGGGGCGAGGTGATCCTCCGTGGAACAAAGGATTGGGAATTTCTTCCAGAGATAAAGATCGATACAAAAGATACCATCCTTCCTAAGAATCGCTACAGCGCTTTCTACGAGACCCAACTGGAGTCAATCCTCCAATCGAAAGAAATCCAGGAACTAATCATCTCTGGAGTGATGACAAACCTTTGTTGTGAGACCACGGCGCGGGATGCCTTTATGAGAGATTACAGAGTCTTTTTTCTGATCGATGGGACAGCCACTGGAAAGGAGGAGCACCATCTCGCCACCTTGAAGAATTTGGGCTACGGCTTCGCCACCCTGATGACCTGTGAGGAATTGATCCAAATGTTAAAGTCGATGTGAGATATCCAAAATACTCACAAAAGTGTGATCCTTCGTTCCTTACCCTTCATCATTTTTTCTTCGGGATGACAATACGATTTTTGAGTGTCTTCTCAACTTTCTTCAACACCTCCTCGAAGATTGTGAGAGCGGTATCCGCCTCTCTCTTCGTGATGATCAGGGGCGGGATGAAACGAACCACATTCTCTCCGCACCCTAAAATGAGAAGGCCCTTCTCAAAACAGGCCTGAATGACTTTCCTTCTTTCCTCGATCGCCTTTTCTTTCGTCTCCGGGTCTTTGACCAATTCTATTCCGATCATCAAACCCTTTCCTCTCACATCGCCGATCAGATGGAATCGTTTCTGAAGTTCGTTCAGCTTCCCGAGGAGATAGGCTCCAATGCGTTCAGCATTTTTAATCAGTCCTTCCTCAAGAAGTTCAATGGTCGTGAGTGCAGCTCGGCAACTGATGGGATTTCCGCCAAAGGTGCTGGCATGGGAACCAGGGACCCAGTCCATCACCTCGCTCTGGGAAACCGTGGCTCCCAGGGGCATCCCTGAAGCCACTCCCTTTGCCAAGGCGATGATATCCGGAACCACTCCCCAGTGCTCAATGGCCATCATCTTCCCTGTCCTCCCCATGCCACTCTGGACCTCATCATCCACAAAGAGGATCCCGAACTCCTTTGCCAATTCGTAAAGTTTTTGATGAAATTCTGGCGGAGGCACCACATAGCCCCCTTCGCCCTGAATGGGTTCAACGAAGATTGCCGCTACTTCCTCAGGAGGAATGCTTCGTTTGAAGAGGTCCTCACGAATCCAATCCACACAGGCAATACTGCAACCAGGATATTCCCGATGATGATAAGGGCAGCGATAACAATAGGCATAAGGGACATGCGTCACCCCGGGGACGAGTGGGGAAAACCCCCTTTCGTGGATTACTTTGCTGGCGGTCAAAGAAAGGGCGCCCATGGTACGCCCATGAAAAGCTCCAAGAAAAGCCAAAATTCGAGGTCGTTTGGTATGATAACGCGCCAGTTTGAGCGCTGCTTCAATCGCTTCCGCACCGGAATTACCAAAGAAGACCCTCTTTTCCTTGGTTCCCGGGGTGATCTCTGAGAGTTTGGCAGCAAGGCTCGATTGGAGACTATAATAGAAATCACTGCCAGACATATGAATGAGTTTCTCTGCCTGGCGACGGATCGCCTCCACCACTCTCGGATGGCAATGGCCCGTATTACAGACAGCAATCCCTGAGGTAAAATCGAGGAATTGATTCCCGTCGACATCCTCTACCCATATCCCTCTGGCTTTTTTAACGACAAGAGGGTACACACGCGTGTAAGATTGGGAGACGAATTTTTGATCCTTCCTCAAAACCTTTTTTGCTTCGGGTCCGGGAAGCCTCGTCAAAATAGAGGGAGATGAATATTTTCTCTTCTTCATATTTTTTTCTCCATCCCTTTATCACCCGGAATAAAAAAACATATTTTAATATATAGGTCGTTTTTAACGTTGAGTCAATTGAATTCCGATTAGGCAAATCTTTTATTAATCAGCCCATATTGAATGGATAAATTTCCCCCCTTTGGCAAAGAGGAGTGGGGGGAGATTTTATGAAGATGCCTTCACAATTATGGACTCCTTAGTAAACCACCTCAAATCTGGGAGCCAGATTGCACTTTCCTCGAAGTAAAAAAGATCTAAACGATACAAAGAAGGGGGAAATAAAGAATTCTATTTTTTTAGGAATCAACCTCAGTTTGATAAAAGGTAAGCTAAATTATCTAAGATGGTGGTAAAAAAAACATCCTTCACCTCAAACCCCTCGGGAACGATAATCTGCGCTGGGGCAAAGTTGAGAATCCCTTTTACCTCTGCCTCCACCAACAGGTCGGCTACGCTCTGAGCCTCTGAAGGAGGGGTTGTGATCAGTCCAATCTCAATCCTTCTCTCTTTGACCACTTCTTTAATTTTGTTGATATGAAAGACTTCTACTGGCTTGCCAAGTTTTTCCGAGACTCTTCCGATCACTTTTGGAGGATCGATATCGAATGACGCAACAACTTTATAATTCTGCTTTAAATAATCCTGAGTCGTCATGAGTTGGAAATAAGACAGAAGAGATGATCCTAAATTCCCAACGCCGATCAATGCCATTCTCCATTCCTTGTTTAGCCCCAATATCTTCTTGATATTATTAAGCAAATCTCTTACATAATAACCCACGCCCCGAATCCCGAATTCTCCAAAATAGGCAAGATCTTTCCTCACCTGAGCTGCGTTCACAATGCATTTATTGGCTAATTGAGCAGAGGAAACAACTTTTTCTCCATTTTCCTCCATCTCTTCCAGGCATCTTGAATACCTCGATAATCTTCTGATCGTTGCCTCAGGGATTTTTTGATACTTCAATTTTGTGACTCCTTTCACATATATTGTGAAAAATTTATTAAATTTTAATTCACTTGTCAAGCCTTCTTTGGTTTCATTTAATTTTGCTCAAATCTAATTTGCTCTGAAGAAAATTATCCTCACTGGAATGGGGTCTTACGAGGAGAAATAAAGCTACTTTCTTTGGGACAATAGTTTAATGGCTTCATCCAGCCGGTTATTGGAAAATTCTAATAACTCCTCAATATACTCCAGATTGTGAACACCATTTCCCTTTGTAGCTAAATTATAATTAAATTCCGCCTCTCCAAATAATTTTCGATAGACAAAGGTGTGGCCTCCACGGAGTTCAATTTTTCCGATCTCCTTTCTCACCTGATCGATTTTGGGGGCCACTTTTTTTAATAATCCTTCCGGGGTTTTTTTCCATCGGTCCGCCATTTCTCCATAACTCTGGTCATGACATTCGATACAACGTTTCTTAATCGCATCAAACGTATCCTTCTTTTTTTCAGGCACACCGCGATGGCAATCGATACATTCGACGACATCCAATTTACTGCTCGGCCTTTCCTTAACGCCGATTCCTCCTTTTCCCTGAACCAGTTTTTTGACGTTCACATGGCAGTCCTCACACTTGACTTTCTTGATCTTCTTCCCATGATGGCACTCTGCACAATTCTTCTGAAAGGTTTTCCCGTGATTCTCACGAGGAGAGTGGCAGTCTGAGCACTTGAGCCCGTTTCCCATGACATGGGTTTCATGGGAAAACTTGATGTCATTGAAAGGAACGGTGCGTCTCTCAATTCCAATATGACAGAGGGTGGTACAGGTTATCTTAGTTTTAAATTCCTGTGGTTTATAACCCTTATCGAGAATCCCTAAGGCTTGTTCCGTTTTGTTATTCGCCGCATTGAGGAGTTTGAAGGAATATTCGATATTGTGAACCCCCTTGCCCAGAAGGACAAAGCTGTAATTGTGGCGGGCTTCATTCAAGAGGTTCTGAGCTTTTTTAAAATCGGAAGAGACCCCCATGGTCTTTTCGGCATCGAATAAGATTTTCTGAACATTGAAAATCCGCTGGTTAGTTTCGTTCTCCGCTTTCGAGAGGAGAACCTTCCATTCCTTTAAGGCATCATCGAATCCCTCCCCATGGCAATCCACACAGGCTTCGCCAATCGCCCTTTCGACATACTTTGTCGTATGGAGTGCCGCTTTGCTCTCTTCACTTCTTCGATGGCAAGCGATACAATCAACATTGGCCGTAAACATCAGGCTGGGGGAGTCCGGGATTCCAATCCCTCCACTCCCGCGGTATAGTTCCCTCGGGGTGAGATGCATCTCTTTGCTGTGACACCGATCACAAACACTCGGGGAATGAGCAAAAGTGAGAATCGACCCAATCTCATGCCGAATCTGAGAGTGGCAATCTGCACACTCAATCTTATGATCGGTGACATGATTCTTATGCATGAACTGAGGGGTATACTTTGTCGTCAGTATTGCAGGTTCATTGTGGCACTGAACACATTTTCCTTCAGGCACATGGGCGTCCCCTTGAACGACATTGATATGGCACTTTTCACAGGAGACTCCCCGCGCTATGTACTTTTGGTGATTGAAGTTCCAGCCCTTGACTTTGATGTCCCCTTTAGGCTCGACATGACAGGAGGTACAACCCCCGACGGCGCACGAAATGCACTCCTCTTCCCCTTTCGGGCCAGCCTTATAATAGTGGCAGATGAAGCAATTGATCTCATGAACGGTGAGATGTGCTCCTTGAACCAATTGGGCATGGCAGCTTGTACATCGAAGTTTCATCCCCCTTCTTAACTCACCTAAATGGTTCCCATGTGAAAAGGCCACATTCTTATAGATCATATCTCCCTGGAGGTCTTCGATCTTATGGCAGCCTTTTTGGAGACAAGCCAGATCGCTAATCTCCGCATGGGGCTTGCTCGGGCTCTTCCCGGAGAGGAAGTAAGCCAGCGATACCTGGCCATCCACCCATTTGCCTCTCATATGATTTAAAAATCCAGGCTCATAATGACATTTCGTACAGCCGACATGCCGATGGGTGGAAGCTCTCCACGACTCCATATAGCCATCCATCTGGTGGCAGAGGCCGCAAAAGGTAGAGCTTTCCGTGAATTTAAGAAGAGCCAAGGAGAGAATAAAGAACGCAATGGCGCAAATGATAAGAGAGGTCTTTATGGCCCTGGTGTGTTCCTGGGCTCCTTTTTTAAAACTTGAAAAAACATCAAACCAAAAAGCTTTGATTAATTGATAAACCTCTTTTAAGTTCTCGGTACGAAAAAGATTTTTAAATCCATCGATAGAAAAAGGATTTTTGAATTTTTTCACCGAAGCCCTCCCCCATCCATTTGAGTATAGAATTCTTATCATTTTTTACCGATTTTTTCAATAAAATATTTTTTTNNGGAGGACTTATGACTAAGATTATTTTTGGACTGCTCATTTTTATTGTTATCGTCCTTTTTTTCCTGCTATTCTGGATTGTTGTATTAAGCGCCGCCCTTCTGTTATTTGGCAGGAAAAACCAAAAGAAGGAGTCTTTATCAAAATTGTCTCTTGGAAATGGGTGAGGTGAAGTTTGATTTAATGTCAAGCCGAAGGTTGCTTCTTCTCTCCGTTTTATTCTTATGCCTCCTCCTTTTGAATGGAAAGGTTGGCCTTTCTCTTTCAAAAGAGGAAGAAAATCCAATAGAGCGAAGAGAGGAAAAATTGAAGGCCTTTCGAGAAAAGAAGGATCGGTTCTTTAAAGAGGATGCCCGGTCTCCATTGAATGAGAGCGATCGAAAGAAATTCAAGAGTCTCATTTACTACCCCATTGACCTAAAATATGCGATGACCGGATCTATTGAAAAATACTCCAATGAACCCAAACCGATCTATGTCATTCTTTCTACCAATAAAGAAGTTGGAAGAAGATATGTCAAACATGGGCGGTTCAAATTTAAATGGGAGGGGAAAGAATATACCCTCCAGATCTATCGACCTTTAGGGGGCGGGGAGCTTTTTCTTCCCTTTAAAGATAAAACTTCGGAGACAGAGACCTATCCAAAGGGACGTTATCTCTATATCGAACCAATGCCCGGAGGAAAGGTGCTGATCGATTTCAATCGCGCCTACAATCCTTTCTGTGAATTCAATAAAAAATATACCTGTCCCTTTCCGTTAGAAGAAAATTGGCTTGATTTCGCGATTCGGGTGGGAGAAAAACGGTTTCGATAAACAATCCATTTGATATTGGGTGGCCATAAGGCAACGGATAAGGAATTTTAATGAGATTTCAAAAAGTGTTTCCACTATTCATCTGTTTCCTGGTTTCAACCCTGACCTTCCCCTCAATGGGTCAAAGCGCCCCCAAAATTCAATTCAGTCTTGTTTATACGAATGATGTTTTGGGCGAAGTCGAGCCCTGTGGTTGATTCAGGAACCCTCTTGGCGGTGTCGCTAAGAAATCTACTTTAATCTCCCAGATGAAGAAGGAGGGGAAAAAGGTCCTCCTCCTCGATACGGGAAACCTCTTTTTTCGCAAGCCCCTGCAAACCGAAACAAAACGCAGGGATGCCCTTCTCCGCGTGGACCTCCTCATTCACTCCTATAATGAGATGGGATATGATGCGGTCAATATCGGGGAAAAGGATCTAATGATGGGGGTGAAATTCCTCTCCGATGTGAGTCAGAAGGTAAAGTTTCCCTTTGTCTCATCCAACCTGGCAGATAAAAAAACCGGGAAGGTCATCTTCAAACCATATGTGATCAAAGAGATCAGCGGATTAAAGATCGGTATATTGGGTCTCATGGATGATCAATTCGCCCCGTCTCTTCAGGAGAGAGATCCTGGATTGTCTATTCTCGAACCCTTCGCAACCTCAAAAACCCTCGTCAGAAGTCTTCGGGAAAATTGCAATTTGATCATCGTACTGTCTCAATTAGGCGAATCAAAAGATAGGAAACTGGCACGGGAGAATCGCGAGATTGACCTGATCCTGGGGGGAGGGGGAGAGGCAAAAAAAGCTGTCGTGGAAAGGGTGAACGAAGTCCCCATTTATAGATTGGAACCCCGAGGAGGCTATCTGGGCCGAATTGACTACTCTCTCGTCGATACTAAAAAGCCGATTCATTTCCTGATTTCCGGTGAACGGGATGAATTAGAAAAGAAACTGGAAAGACTAATCACCCGCTCAATGCAAATCAAATCCGATATAGCAAGATCCGGAAAACAGGAGGAGATGAGGATAAAGGAATTGAAGTTCCTGGAATCAAAACAGAAGGAATTGGAGAAGACCCTTGTCGCTTTGGAGGATAAAAATTTTTATAGACATACCTCCATTCCTGTCCAACTCTCTGTCAGAGATGATTTAAAAATTATCAAGGCCGTGGAGATGTATCGTGCTGAATCAGCAAAGCTGTTCAAGCCAATTTTGGCGGGTGACGCTGGAAAGGAATTTCCGGAGAAAGAGATAATCGCCCGAATTCCCAAGGAGAGCGCTTTTCTCGGAGCGATCTCATGCAAAAAATGCCACGAAGTGAATTACAGAAATTGGCTAAAGACCAAACATGCCAAGGCCTCCCAGACAATCATCGCCTCGCCGAAATATGCTCAGGAGGAATGCCTCATCTGTCATTCCACGGGCTATGGAAAGATTGGTGAATATGCCACCGTAGAAGAAATTCCTTTCTACCTGAGGGGGGTTCAGTGTGAGGTCTGTCATGGTGAAGGGAGAGGGCATCCCGAAAAAGGGAAGATGGATAGGAAAGTGACTCTCGGCGCCTGTCGGAATTGCCATACCAAAGATCAAAGTCCCACCTTTAATTATATGGCCTATCTCGAAAAAATCGGCTGCAAGATCACCAAATGAAAAAAGTGGTCAAGGGGTCCGGGATTCAAGGAGTCAAGTAAAGTCCACTTGAACCCTTAAACCCTCGAATCCTCGAACCCTTCATTTAAACCAGAAATTCCCACACAATCAGAAAAACGCAGAGAAGACCAAGGGCGATCATAGCAAATCCCATAATCGTTGAGAAAAGATCCACCCCTACGCTTGGGTATTTATCCTTATAGGTCCCCAATGTTTTCTGTGCGATCATTCTCTTATACTGCTCTGGCCGTTCTTCTACCAATTCATATTTAGGAATTTTCCCTGTAAAGATTACCGTATCGATCGGGAATTTCGAGGGTCGAAAATGGGTGTTGAAAAAATGGACGGTGAAGATGAAACCCGAAGCCAATAGCGCCTCATCAGAGTGGACGATCGCGGCAATATTGATTATCCATCCTGGCAGAAAGATAGTGAAGTATTGTGGAAACCAGAGCATCAATCCTGAAAGTCCTATGGCAAACATTCCCCAGAAGACAGCCAGGAAATCAAACTTCTCCCAGTAGGTCCATCGGTCATACTGGGGTTTTGGCCCTTTGTTCATAAACCAGCGGATGGTACCAATGATGTCTTGAACATCTTTCCAACGAGGGCAAAGCGAATCCGGACCAAAAAGTCGCTGGAGCGGGTTCGGATTTCCGATCAGCTTTTTATAGAAGAGAAAATAAAAGATATAAGCGAGGGCGGCGCCGAAATAGATAAAAGTGATGCCTGCACAAACACGATGGACCAAACCCGCCATCTTG
>DCUS01000075.1 GCA_002327885.1 Syntrophaceae bacterium UBA2208 | reverse complement strand
ACACTCGTGAAAAAATCCATCTCATCGAGGAGGTGATCAACTTCCCCGATCCCCTTCTTCCCCCTAAAAATTACCACTGGGAAAACCTTTCCCTGGTACCCTATTCAGACTTAACAGGTGCCGTTTCCTCTCTGGTTGAAAAAGGCAAAAAAGCCGTCATCATCACTGGATTCTGCGTGCCGGTGGGAGACCCTCCGGCTACAGAAACGGATGGTCCTCCCGGAGCCCTCACCCTTGCGGAGGGGTTGAGATATTTAGGCATGGAGGTTTCCCTCCTTTCGGATGAATACACCCTTCCAGCATTGAGAGCAGGATTAAAGGTTCTTAACCTCTCGGAAAAAGAAATCCCGATCATCTGCTTTCCATTGGAACACTCAGACCAGGACCATACCAGTCGAATGATAAACGAAGAAGACGAAAGCTCCATTTCGATCCGATTTGCCCAGGATTTCTTTAATAGTTTACCGGGGCAAGGTCTCACCCATCTTATTTATATCGAAAGAGTGGGACCCAATCACACGATTCGTTCCTTTCTGGCTCAGGACCGTCAGGAGAAACCGCCCTTGAAAGAATTTGAAATGATCCTGCCTGGCCAGATACAAAACCGCTGTTTCAGCTCTCGCCTTGAGGACATCACCCGCTTCACAGCCAAAACGCACTTCCTTCTCGAACTTGCCGAGAGGCTAAATCTCCCTATTGAAAGTATCGGCATTGGAGACCGTGGAAATGAAATCGGGGCCGGTAAGATTCCATGGGAGGTGTTTAAACAAAAATCTTCCACCTATCGAGAACCGGTTTTTTGCTGCCGGGTGAGAACGGATTATTTCATCTCCTGCGGAATTTCAAACTGGGGAGGATATGCCTTACTGGCAGGAGTGGCTTTGGCCATGGGGAGATCGGACATTCTTAAAAAAGTGACTTCGGAGCATGAAGGGGCCGTTCTCGATTATCTCGTTCGTTACGGTCCAGCCATTGACGGGATGACCTGCAAACAGGATAACTCCGTGGATGGAATCGAATTTGAGGATTATATCAAGGTGATCAAACGAATTAAAGAGATCGCTTTTGAATAAAAAAAAGAGGGTTTAAAGAATTCAATTCAACATTTTTCCCTTCCGTACAAAAAATAATATTTCAATTCTTCCAAACTCAAATTAGCCAGGTGAAGGTTCTCCAATGTCCTGCCGGTGGCATAAAAGTCTGTATCGTTCACTATTGAAGCGAGATGGATCATCGCTCCATAAGTAGGCATCGGGACGCCGGCTTTTCGACCGATGGACAAAGTGAGGCTTACTCCCATCGGAATGTCCTCGGTGACATATCGATCCTGCATGCTGAAAGGCCCTTTGCTTGAGTCAACTGCAAATTGAGCAACATCCATGTTGAAAGAATCCCAGAAAATCTGATCATAGGTATACGGATGATATCCCAATGCCAGGAAAAGGCTTGAACGTTCTGCATCCATACGGTAAATGACCTTTTTTACGGAAGGCGTGAGACCTTCCTTATACATCCAGAATTCCCCCTTTGAATGTTCAATCCGTCCCATGTTGAGCAAAGCCCCAACAGGATGAACGATGATGTTGACATTGTAGAGGGCAGGTTCCAAAACACTTAAAGCCGGCTTCACCACATTTGCATAAGTTCCGTATAGGGCATGGATGACTTCATCGATGTCTGTCGCCGGTAGAGCTGCGAGCAGCATCCGTGGGCCGTCTATCCGGTGAATATTGACCATGCCCGGCCCTTGCAAACGGCGGCAGCAATAAGGGAACGTCACTGCCTCTGCCAGGAACACCCGGCGCTCCATTCCCATCTCATCCCACACCTTGCGAAAAACGAGTGTCCCACCACTTCCTGGCCATAAGATCACGGTCTGGTTCTCCGAAAGGTGCGGAGCCAGTTCTCGTGCCACCCTCTCATGGGCTAAGGCTTGGGTTGTCACCATAATGAGTTCTGCCCCATGAATGGCTTCTGCTAAATCCATGGTTGCCAGTGCCACTTTTGCAAAACCGGTTCGTGCGATCCCTGTGACGTGAATGCCACCCTGGGCAGCAATGGGTTGGATATTATCCGCATACTCTGGAAATTCAAAGAGGCGACAGCGGTGGCCTGCCAGAGTCATATCTCCGGCGATGGCTGAACCTCCGTTTCCAGCACCAATCACAGATATCTCTTTTCTTATCATAGGACTCTCCCTGTTTATATTAAAGTTTTCATAAACACCTTCGCAGGTTTCCATAAAATATAGTTTTTTTATAGCTTCCTGTCAATTTGTGCATTTGGAAAAAAAGATTGACAAAATAGGCAGTTATGCTATTAAAATTGTAGTTCTCAAAGTTCAACTTATCGTGGGGCATTCAAATAAAGGAGGTGATAAAAGAGAGTTTTATATAGACCAGACAACAAATTTAATCAGGAGGGATGAAAATGAGATCTTCTAAGTTTTTACTTATCTTTTTTGTTTCCATCATGGTAGGAATGGTAAACCCTGCCCTGGCTCAAGAGAAAGTGGTGAAGATGGCCTTGAAGGCTTCCGATATCCGATCTCTTGATCCGCATTACGGGACAACGACGATCGATTATGCCTGTATCGATCCTATGTTTAATGGTCTGGTGCGCTTTAAACCCGAAGATATCAACCCTGAAAAGATTGAGCCTGACCTGGCCGAAAGATGGGACCGTTCAAAAGACGGTCTGGTCTGGACATTCTATCTCCGCAAAGGAGTTAAGTTTCATAAGGGCTACGGAGAAATGACGGCGGAAGATGTGAAGTTCTCTTTAGAGAAGGCAGCCAATAAGGCCACATCCGGTTTTGCAGGCGATTATGCTGCTTTGGCAAAGGTGGAGGCACTTGATAAATATACAGTTCGGCTGACATTTAAAAGTGCCATTCCATCTGTTTTGGGGATTCTGACAAACTATCATGGCGGATACATCGTTTCGAAGAGGGCGGTGGAAGAGAAGGGCGACAAATTTAAGGTAGACCCCATTGGAACAGGACCCTTCATGCTGAAAGAGTATATCCCCAAGGAAAAAGTGGTGGAGGTAAGGAACCCGGATTACTTCAGGGGGAAATCAAAACTCGATCGGATTGAGCTCTGGTTTATGCCAGATGCAAGCAGCCGGGAGATGGCCTTCCGAAAAGGGGAGATCGATATCGTAGAAGGTGAGCGAGAACAGGCATGGGTGAATAAGATGAGGCAAGTCCCTGGCACAGCCATTGAAATCTTTGGCCCCGGCGAAACCCTTGTCGTCCATTTTAATATGGCCAAAAAACCATTGGATGACATCCGAGTCAGAAGGGCCATCTGCCATGCCATTAATATCGACGAACTGATGAAATTTCTTGGTCCGGATGTGACTGAAAAGCTTGTCTCGGCCATCCCGATGAATTACCTGGGTGGGACTGACAAGGTTCCAAAATATGAATTCAGCCCGGAGAAGGCAAAGAAACTTTTGACTGAAGCCGGATATCCCAAAGGCCTTGACCTCTCCATGGTGATCACAGAAATGTCGGATTACCGTCGACCCATGGAACAAGTGCAGGAGCAACTCCGAAGGGTCGGGATCAACTTAAAAATGGACGTCATCGCCCATTCCGCCTTCCACGAACAGATCCGCAAGGACGTTAATCCAATGGTTCTTTATGTTTGTGCCCGCTTCCCAACCGCAGACCCCATGCTCACCCAATTCTACTATTCCAAGTCCATCGTCGGGACTCCCACGGCCATTACCAACTTCTCCCATTACAATAAGATTGACGATTTAATTGAAAAGGCCAGGGTCGAACCCGATGCTAAAAAACAGAAGGACATTTGGGCAGAGGCCCAGAAAAAGATTATTGAGGATGCCGTGGCTCTGCCGCTCTGCATCACTAAGTTCGTCTTCGCAAGGAAAATTAATGTCGATCTGGGATACGAGATGAGGTCCACCTTGACATTGGTTACCACCATCAAAGAGACAACAGACGTTCGTAAATAATTGTCAATGACGGGGGGCACCGTGAGCAGAGAAGGTGCCCCCCTATTTTTTTAATAGAAATAAAGAATGCTCAAATACGCCATCCGCAGAATGATTTACGTCCTCCCCACCCTTTGGGCTGTGGTCACCTTTGTCTTCTTTCTGATCCGTATTGTTCCAGGAGGTCCTGCTGTCGCAGCCCTTGGATCGTATGCCACCGCAGAATCCATTCGGCAACTTGAAGAACAGATGGGGCTCGACAAACCGATCTTGGTCCAATATGGAATTTTTCTGAAAGACCTTTGTCAAGGAGAGTTAGGGAAATCCTTAATCACCCAAAAACCCATCTCACAGGAAATCGCCAGGGCGCTACCTTACACATTGGATTTAGCCATCGGAGGAATGGTCATCGGGATCCTTTTTGGAATACCAACGGGCATCATCACCGCACTCAGGAGGAATCGTCCCCCGGACTATATTGGCAGAATCCTCTCCCTGGTGGGCATCTCCATGCCGGAGTTTTACCTCGGGATCTTATTGATGTATATCCTTGCTATCAAACTCCCTTTCTTCCCGGTTTTAGGAGGCGGAGACTTCAGCAACCTGGGTAGCCGATTGTATCATCTGTTTCTTCCGGCGCTCACATTGGGCATCATCATGACCGCTTTCATCAGTCGCATGGTCCGCTCTTCGATGCTGAATGTGCTCAGAGAAGACTATGTGAGAACAGCAAGGGCCAAGGGTCTTCATGAGAGGGTGGTCATCTATAAACATGCTCTTCGAAATGCCCTCATTCCAACGGTGACCGTCATTGGAATCTATATGAGCATCTTGATGGGGGGCTCGGTGCTGACGGAGATCATCTTCAGCAGACCGGGTCTGGGAAAAATGATGGTCTTTGCCGTAAAGGACCGGGATTACATCGCCCTCCAATCGGTGATCATCATCTTTTCTGCCTTCGTTTTTCTCTTCAACCTCATCACTGACTTACTTTATAGCCTGATTGACCCGAGGATCGAATATCATTGAAAAGTGCTATGCCAATAAGCCAAAGAGAAATCCTTATCAAGACATTTAAGAGTAATAAGACCTCGGTCGTCGGTCTGTTCATGGCTTTTGCTGTGGTCGTCATCGCTCTGATCTCTCCCTGGATTTCCCCGTATGACCCCATTTCACAGGATCTGAATATCCAGCATGCCCCTCCAAGCTGGTCGCATCCTTTTGGGGCAGATAGTTATGGCCGGGATCAATTTTCAAGAATCCTCTGGGGATCCAGAGTCTCGCTCGTCGTGGGAATCCTGTCGGTTCTGTTTGCTATGGCAGCAGGCATTCCCCTCGGAATGCTCGGGGGATATAAAGGTGGAAGGATTGACAACCTCGTGCTCCGTTTTATTGACATCTTTATGTCATTTCCTATTGTGATCTTAGGACTCCTCGTCTTGGCTATCATGGGTCCGGGTCTGATCAAGATTGTCATTGCCATTGGTGTTGCCCTCACCCCTCGTATCGCACGATTGGCCCGTGGATCAACCCTTTCCGTTAAAGGAAAAGAGTATATTGAGGCAGCCCGAGCGGTGGGACAAAATGATGGGAAGATTATGTTCATTCATGTTTTGCCCAATATTTTTGGAGATATCCTGGTGATGGGGACCTTATGGGTCGCTACCGCCATTATTGTTGAGGCAAGTTTGAGTTTTATCGGCCTTGGGGTCCGACCCCCAACCCCAAGTTGGGGAGCAATGATTCGTGACGGATTGGATCAACTCACCAATGCTCCTTGGCTCTCCATCTTTCCAGGTCTTGCCATTTTCATCTCCGTCTTTTCCTTCAACCTCATCGCGGACGGCCTGAGAGACATCTCCGATCCAAAACTCAGGGGCTAAAATAGTTCGGAGTTCGGAGCAATTAAGATTTGATCCTAATCAATATGGCTTATTCCGCAAAGAAGGTTTTTGGAGATTTTTTCCCATACTTTTCATTTCTCTAAAGTCTAAAAAAGGTGTATATTATAATCGACATTCCACAATTAAAAAGAGGATATGGAGCCAAATCTTTTTTCTTGGCAGTAATGTAACTAAAAGATGAAAGTTTGTTCTTCAAAATTGAGTCAGTAAAGGGTACCTCCCAGCATAGCCCGATTAATAGTTGGAAATCTCGGTTAGTGGATAATAAAGGGAGCTTTATTTTAAAAAAATGCCTTCTTCTATAGACTCGTTAGGTAAAACTCTATCAGGCAGAAGGTTACCGGAATTTCCTGACTTACCATTTCGAGAGGTCATTGTTGCGCCCTATCGGTTTTTTTACCGTGTTAAAGAAAAGACGGTCTGGATTGTGGCAGTATGGCATATTGCCCAGCTTCCTAAAGAACCCTATGAAGTCGAAAACACCTAACCATAGCTTCAACCAGAACTGGTAATTATACTGCACTCCAGTACCAGCCGTTTATGTGGGTCGTTACCCACTCATTCAATCAGTAATTCTCAAGCATCCGATCTATATCGAGGTGAGAATTAGGTGAAGTCAACAATGACGGGAAAGTTCGACGTCCAGAGTTTAGGAGTTTTGAGTTGGGAGCTTAAGAATTGAATTCTCCGAACCACGAACTATCAATTAGGATGCTTTGAAATGGCAGGCGACGAAATGACCTTCTTGAATCTCAGTCAATTTTGGAATAATCCTCTGACACACATCCTTTTTTCGAGGGCAACGGGTGTGAAAATGGCAACCTGTGGGAGGGTGCATCGGGCTCGGGACATCCCCTTCCAATATGATCCTCTTCTTGGTAATTTTAGGATCGGGGACAGGAATGGCAGAGAGAAGGGCCACGGTATAGGGATGGACCGGTGAGGTGTAGAGCTCTTTATCTTTCGCCAACTCCACAATTCTTCCCAAATACATCACGGCAATCCGGTCACAAACATGTTCCACCACGGCTAAATCATGGGCAATGATGATATAAGAGAGATTGAATTCCTTCTGAAGATCCTCTAAAAGGTTAATCACCTGTGCCTGAATAGAGACATCGAGAGCAGAGACAGGTTCATCACCGATGATGAGCTTTGGATTAAGGGCGAGGGCCCGGGCGATTCCAATCCTCTGCCTCTGACCCCCGCTGAACTCATGGGGATAACGCCTCGCATGGTCAGGGCTAAGACCTACTTTCTGGAGAAGATAGGCAACCCTTTCTTTTCTCTCCTTTTTTGTCGAGATACGGAAAACGCTCAAAGGCTCCCCAACAATCTGTTCCACGGTTCTTCGAGGATCGAGTGAAGCGTAAGGGTCCTGAAAAACAATTTGCATGTCTCTCCGGACGGCGCGCATCCCCTGCCGATCCAGTCTGCAGACATCCTTTCCTTCGAAGAGAATTTCCCCCTCGGTGGGCTCGATCAACCTCAAAATGACACGGGCGGTCGTCGATTTTCCACATCCGCTCTCACCCACCAGACCCAGGCTCTCCCCTTTATCCAAAAAGAAGCTCACTCCGTCCACCGCATAAACATAGCCGATGGGCTTGGAAAAGATTCCTCCCCTGATTGGAAAATATTTCTTAAGATTCTTTACTTCAAGTAGAGGCTCAGACATATTCAGTGTTCAGTGTTCAGTGTTCAGTGTTCAGTGTTCAGTGTTCAGTGTTGAGTGTTAAGTTTATTGATTTGTCAGCCAGCAAGAACTAAAATGACCTTTTTCGATTTCTATGAGATCAGGTTCTTTTTCTTGACAGATGTCTATCACCGAAGGGCACCGTGTTGAAAATTTACAACCGGAAGGTAGTTCATAAAGACTGGGAACGATCCCTGGTATCTCATTCAAGCGAACCTTCCCCCGACGGATCTTATCCCCTAAAATGGGGATGGATTTGAGCAGACCCATCGTGTAGGGGTGTCTTGGGTTTTCAAAAAGGACTTTCGTCTCCGCTTCCTCCACAATTTTACCCGCATACATGACGATGACCCGTTTAGCTGTCTCCGCAACCACCCCTAAGTTGTGTGTGATTAGGATAATGGCCATTCCCAGCTCCTCTTTCAGTTTGTTCATCAAGTCAAGAATCTGGGCCTGAATGGTCACATCTAAAGCAGTGGTGGGCTCATCGGCAATCAAAATCTCAGGATTACAGGCAAGGGCCATGGCAATCATCACCCTTTGTCTCATCCCGCCGCTCAACTCATGGGGATATCGCTCCACAGCTCTCTCCGGAGAAGGAATATTGACCAGTCTGAGCATCTCAATGGTCTTCTCGAGGGCTTCTTTTCTGGATAATCCCTGATGCAATTGGAGGGGCTCCTGAATCTGATTCCCTACCGTAAAAACCGGGTTGAGGGAAGTCATGGGTTCTTGAAAAATCATCGAGATTCGATTGCCCCGAATTTTCCTCATCTCATGCTCTGTGAACTCCAGAAGATTTTTCCCTTTAAACCGGATCTCCCCTCCCACAATCTTTCCAGGAGGAACCGGGATGAGACGAAGAATAGAAAGAGCCGTAACGCTCTTTCCGCAACCCGATTCACCCACCACACCTAAGGGCTCGCCTTTGGCCAGGTTGTAACTGACACCATCCACCGCCTTTGCAATTCCTTCGTAGGTGTAAAAATAGGTCTTTAAATTTTTAATCTCAAGAATGATCTGGTGATTCACTTAAAATCTCTTTCCCTCCTTAAACAAAGCTCATAATATAGCCTAACCCCCGTTATTTTTCAAAAATAAATCCCGCGCCTTCCACCAGGCTGTTAAACCTAGGAGGGAGGATTTCTTTGATCCCCATTCATCCCTACAACAAACTGCGAAGTATTCCGGGAAAGTGAGGGATAAAAATGGTATTTCGTATTTCTTGCTAATATCAAATTAAATCGTTTATAAATATCCCAATGTGTTAAAACCAAACCCCAAGTGAGCGAAAAAGAATTGCTTCATCAAATATTTCTCCGATGGTGAAGCGATTAGAGAGATGATTAAGGTTAAAATTAAGGTTCCCCTCAATCCCCCTTTTACAAGGGTAAATTCCAATTCTCCCCTTTAGCAAAGGGGAGTTAGAGGGGATTTGCCGTAAATTTTAACTCAATGGGAGTCAAATAATAAGAAGGAGGATCCATCTGATGAGTAAGAAGTGGGAGTTTTTATATTTAAGCCAAGAGGATTGTATTAAAGCGGGTGGAACGGATATGAGCGGTGCCATGAAAGCAGCCGAACGCTCTTTCTTCCTGCACGGGAAAGGCGATTTTATCCAGCCAGGGAAACCTGTCATTCGCTGGGGAGGCCCTGAAACAGAAGAAACGATTGGCCGCATCATGTCCATGCCATCCTGGTTAGGAGGTGAACAATACAGTGAAGAGTTAGAAAAAAGAGGTCTCATCGGTATTGTGAACACAGCCGGAATCAAGTTTATCCCTGCCCGACCTTCGAACCCACAAAAATATGGACGGCCAAGGTCAAGTGCTTTATTCATCATTGTCGATCCAGACACACTAATTCCAGCTTGTGTCATGGATGGAGCGATCGTTAGCGCCATGCGTACAGGGGCAGCTGCAGGGGTTGCAGCAAAATATCTGGCCAATCCTGATTCCAAAATTTTTGGACTGGTCGGTGCAAGTGTCCAGGGCCGAGCCCAATTGATGGGGATGAAAAAGGCTATTCCTTCTCTGGAGATATGTAAGGTTTACGACATCAATAAAAAAACGGCTGTAAAATTTGCTAAGGAGATGAGAGACTGTTCGCAGATGGAAATTGAAGTAGCCAAGAGTGCAGAGATTGCGCTTGGAGAAGCAGATGTCATCAGTACGGCGACTATTGCCAGCACTCCTTATATCAAGGCAGAGTGGTATAAAGAAGGAGTTTTCCATGCCGAGAGTTCTTTCTGGGATACCTACACGGATGCCCTTCGGGTCATGGATTTAATTTTTGTAGATGACTGGTTCCAGGTGAAACATCACGGTGTAGATGTAAGCTGGCGCGCCGTTCGCGATGGGGTCATTGAAGAAAGCCGGATCACGGGAAATCTTGGGGAAGTGGTAGTGGGAATCAAAAAAGGCAGAACTGACAAAAAACAGCGAATCCTGTTCAATCCCATCGGTTTGGCCATCCACGATCTTTCGGAGGCACACCGAGTTTATGAAAATGCTAAACAAATGGGGATTGGGAAAAAAATAAAATTGTATAGAGACCCGAATGCATGGCTAAAGAAAATCCATTTTTGAGATTTATCTTATCCTCATTTCTTTGATCCCCATTCATTTCCTTCCCGAATTATGGGAAAGACTGAGTAAAGGAGGATCTCCCATGTGCTCCTTTTTTATTTGACATAGGGGTCCATTTCTTGTAAAGTCAACAAGAATTAGAGGGAGTAACCATTATACATGAAAGGAGGAATAGGGATGAAGGTTATTAAATTCTATACAATGGTACTGGTTTTAGTGATTCTTTTGACAGGGGGGATGGCAGGGGCGGGAACCCTTGACGAAGTCCGCTCAAGAGGGGTTCTGGTCGTAGGCGTAAATGCCGGCGTAGCTGGATTCAGCATGCCTGACGAAAAGGGCGTGTGGAAAGGTCTTGACGTAGATACGGCTAAGGCGATCGCTGCGGCAGTGTTTGGCGATGTCAACAAAGTCAAATATGTCGCCCTCACAGCCGTCCAGCGCCTCCCTGCTCTTCAGTCAAAAGAAGTAGATGTCTTATGTCGAAATACGACCGTCACCTTGACCCGTGAAACCGTAAACGGCCTCAATTTTGCTCATCCGAATTACTACGATGGTCAGGGGTTTCTGATCTCCAAGAAAAAGAATGTAAAGAGCGCCAAGAAATTGAAAGGCGCCACCGTTTGCGTCCTTCCCGGAACAACCACCGAAATGAATGCTGCGGATTTCTTCCGGAAAAATGGGATGCCATGGAAGCCCGTCGTTATTGAGAGCAACGCCGAGCTGAACAAGGCCTTTTTTGCTGGCCGGTGCGACGTGCTGACTTCGGACGCATCCCAGTTGGCCGCCATACGTTCCGTGGCCCCAAATCCCGATGATTACATCATCTTACCTGAAATCATTTCCAAGGAACCCCTTGCCCCCGTGGTCCGCCATGGAGATGATCAATGGTACGACATCGTCAACTGGACAG
>DCUS01000103.1:11871-25597 GCA_002327885.1 Syntrophaceae bacterium UBA2208 | reverse complement strand
AGTGGAGGCGGAAGCCACCATTGCCTTAATTGAATAAAGCTAATGAGTGGAGGGGGTAAAATATATTCCATCACTCATCCCCCCCTTCAACTCCCTATCAAATTTATGTTTCCACTGTCCCATTTTTGAATTTCGATTGACACCCACCTATCTATGTGATATCCAGTGATTTCATTAAAAATGTATCCGTGCCCGTTTCCCGTGTCCGTTAAAAAAGGAGAAAATATGAAAAAAGTTTAAGATACGGATACGAGATTTAAGGAGTGATATGTATCGAGATCAAACTGTCGCTGTCATCGTTCCTGCTTATAATGAAGAAAAATTGATCGGGAAAGTTCTTAAAACAATCCCGTCTTTTATTGACCATATCATCGTAGTGGATGACGCCAGCAATGATCGAACAGGGGAGGTCGTGAGAGCCCGCCAGGGAGAGGACGCTCGGATCGTTTATTTACGGCAACCGAAAAATGAGGGGGTAGGCGGAGCCATTGTAACAGGCTACAAATGGGCCCGGGAGAATGAAATCTTCATCAGCGTGGTCATGGCAGGGGATGGGCAGATGGATCCGAAAGACCTTCCAAGATTATTAGACCCTCTTGTCGAAGGAGAAGCGGACTATACGAAAGGGAATCGCCTCTTCACCGGAAGGGCCTGGAGCATTATCCCCAAAACCCGCTATTTAGGTAATGCTGTTCTTTCTTTTCTTACGAAGATTGCATCCGGGTATTGGCATGTGGCGGATTCCCAGTCAGGCTACGGAGCGGTCACCTTGAATGTTCTTAAAACGGTCGATTTAGACAGTGTTTATAAACGGTATGGAATGCCGAATGACTGGTTGGTCAAATTGAATGTTTATCAATTCAGAGTCAAGGACGTCTCCGTCACCCCCGTTTACGGGATCGGAGAACGTTCCGGGATAAAAATCTATAAGGTGATTTTTACCATTTCGTTCCTGCTCGCAAAACTCTTCCTGTGGAGACTGAAAGAAAAATATATTATCCGGGATTTCCATCCCCTTGTGCTTTTCTATCTTCTGGGTTTTGTCCTCACTCCCGTCGGAATTGGTTTTGGTTTTTATCTTCTCCTGTTGAGGATATTCTTCGGTTCCGTGGCAGCGACGAGCGCTCTGTTCGCGGCCTTCTTTACGATATCAGGCCTCCAATCCCTGTTTTTTGCCATGTGGTTTGATATGGAGTACAACAAAAATCTAAGATGAATTTTGAAGGATTAAATGATGAAGAATTTACCCGCTGTCGCCGGTGGAAGTCCGGTTCGCGCCCAGTATCTTGTTTTCGGGAGCCCTTCTATCGGTGAGGAAGAGATTTCGGAGGTTTCCCAGAGCATGCGATCGGGCTGGGTGGGAACAGGCCCGAAGGTAAAAACATTTGAGGAGATGTTTAGAAAATTTAAAAATTGTCGTCATGCCATCGCCGTCTCTTCATGCACGGCAGCCCTTCACCTTTCGCTTCTTATTTTAAAAATCAAGTCCGGTCACGAAGTCATTACGACGCCCTTAACCTTTGCCGCTACCGCTAATTGTATCGTGCATGCCGGAGCCAAACCTGTCTTCGCCGACGTGGAATTGAAGACGATGAATATCGACCCGGTCGAAGTGGAGAAAAAGATTACTAAAAATACAAAGGCAATTATTCCGGTCCATCTGGCAGGAAGGCCTTGTGAAATGGATGCATTGATGGGTTTAGCCAGATCGTCCCGTCTCCGCGTGATCGAGGACGCCGCCCATGCCATCGAGTCTTTGTATAAAGGGAAACCCATCGGGACCCTGGGCGACCTCGGATGTTTCAGTTTTTATGTCACAAAAAACGTGACCACGGTCGAGGGCGGGATGGTGGTGACCGATCAAGATGATCTGGCAAGCCAGATTAAAAGTCTGGCGCTCCATGGCTTGACTCAGGATGCATGGCAACGTTTCTCCGATGAGGGGTTCAAACATTATCAGGTTGTTTCCGCAGGATTCAAATATAATATGACAGACATCCATGCCTCGATAGGAATCCATCAGCTAAAAAAAATGGAGGTGCACGCTCAAAGAAGAGAGGAAATTTGGGAAATCTACAATCAGTCTTTTAAAGAGCTTCCTCTCATTTTGCCTTCTCCCACGCCACCCGACCAGAGACATGCTTATCATCTCTATACCCCCCTCCTCGAATTAGAGCGCGTCCGGTGCACCCGGGATGAATTTCTTCAAGCCCTGCATCAAGAAAATATCGGAGCGGGAATCCATTATGTCGCCCTTCACCTTCACCCTTTTTATCAAAAAACCTTTGGTTACCGGGCGGGTCAATTCCCCCGCGCCGAATTTATCTCTCACCGGACCTTTTCCCTGCCCTTTTCAGCAAAGCTGACCCATCAAGATGTTGAGGATGTCGTTCAGGCCGTTAAGAAAATCCTGGCCTATTATCGCAAATAGCATGAGGCTCTGCATCGCCACCAGCTCCTATCCGTCCCAAACCGAAAATTCCTTTGCGGGGGTCTTCGCTCGAGATTTTGCAAAAGAATTGGTGCAGCGGGGAAACGAGGTCTCCGTTTTTACCCAGGATACTGGAAACCCTTCCCTCCAGGATGATGACATTGAGGTCGTCACCTTCTCCTGGCCTGGCAGGACCACCCCTCTTGCTTCCCTCAGGCCTTATCATCCTCTTGATTTATGGAAGACCTTCCTTATCCTTCAAAGGGGGAAGAAGCAGTTGCTTCAACACTGCCTTCAGAAGAAAGTCGAGCTTGTTTTGGCCCTGTGGACTCTCCCTGCCGGGCACTGGGGGATGGAGGTTCAAAAGCATTTGGGAGTTCCGTTGGCCGTATGGAGTTTGGGATCGGACATCTGGATCTATGGAAGGCTTCCACTTTTCAAACTTTGGGTCCGAAAGATTCTCAACCAATGCACTTATTGTTTTGCAGATGGATTCTCCCTCGCCGAAGAAGTCAGCGCACTCAGCGGCAGACCTTGCTCTTTTCTTCCCACGACCCGAATCCTTCCCAGGAGAGGATTGCCGAAACTTCCTTTTGATCCCCATAAAATCCATTATCTTTTTATCGGGAGGTATCATAAACATAAGGGGCCTGACCTTCTTTTGGAAGCCATTCATCTCATCGACTTTGAAAGATTATCCAAAATCCAGTTTCATTTTTTCGGGGCAGGCCCCCTGGAAAGGGATTTGAAGAGAAGGGTCATCCAATACGGGTTAAAGGAAAGTGTCACGATTCAAGGACCGGTAGATCCATATACGATGGCCGCCCTTCTTCAACAATGTCACAGCCTGGTCCTTCCTTCCCGGATCGAATCGATCCCGGTGATCCTATCTGATGCTCTCCAACTCAATTGCCGGCTGATTGTCACCGATGTCGGAGACATGGGGTCTCTCGTTCGATCGTATCGGGCTGGGATTGTCGTGAATAAGGACTCGCCTGAAATGCTGAAAGAGGCCATCCTGGAACAATTGAAAAGAAAAGAAGATGAATTTGGAGAAGGTCGCCGGAAACTCTACACCCTTTTTGACCTCAAAGGGAGCGTGGACCACTTTTTAAAAACGGTGGCGAACTGATAAAGAATGGGAGGAAGATAAAAAACTGAAACCTTCGGACGATCCCAATAAAATTGCCTGGGAGAAAAGAAGTCAACTTTTTGGGACTTCTCTAAAAGGGGTGCTTTTTAAAGGAGTCCCCGATGTCGTCAATGAACATGTGAATGATTGGCACAAAAAAGTAATTCTCCATTCCATCGGCGGAAAAGGTGAACAGAGAATTTTGGACGCCGGGTGCGGGTATGGGCGACTTTCATTCCCCATTATTAGTAGATTTCCAGATTTTGATGTCATCGGGTTAGATATCAGTGAAAATTATGTCTCCCTGTATAAAAAAAATACAAATCATCCTGCATGGATGGGGGGGGTTGAGAATCTTCCCGAAGAATTAGGGACGTTTGATTTTATCCTCTGTGTCACGGTCCTCATGTATTTGGATCAGGATCAGTTGGTTCGGGCGATTTCTAACTTGCTGTCTCATCTTAAGCGGGATGGAAAATTAATTCTCATCGAGCCTCATTTTTCAGGTCATTATTTTCAAACCTGGTTTGGGTTATTGACCTTCTTGATGAAAAGGGTCCGGAAAGACACGGTCGATACCCAGGGGAGATATTTTAGGTCAGGAGAGATTGAACAACTTTTCAAAGAGGCGGGGGGGCAAGTTTTATCCGAATGGCGCCTGCCCATGACCTCCCTGGTTTTCGGTCCACTCGCTTTGGCAGGGAATCTTTTACCCAATGGGGTGGTGAGGCCTTTTTGCAAATTTATTTCTTTACTGGATGGCCTCTTGGGGAAATTTGAGTTGCCGTCCATCCAGGTTGCCTTTCTGATAGCCAGACATGAAAAAGAGTGACCTTCATGAAAAGTGGTGAGAAAAAAACAGGAAATTTCAATATCAGGGACTTCATCAAATGGGTCATCGTCGTTTCCATCTTTGTTTTTTTGATGAAAATGGTCTGGGAGAATTGGAACCAGGTAAAAGAAGCTTCGTTCACCTTTCGGCCTTTCTCTCTCATATTATCCACCCTCATTTTTGCTTTCAGTTATTTCATACAAATCTGGGCCTGGTATCTTATCACACTTAGATTGGGAATCGCCATTTCCTGGGGCGAGACATTGGAAGGATGGTTCACTTCGCAATTGGGTAAATACCTCCCGGGAAAAGTCTGGCTTCTCCTCGGACGTTTCTACTATTACGAATCAAAGGGGAAATCGAAGAAAATCATATCGGTGGCGCTTTATTTTGAAACGGTTACCCTCCTGGTGGCTGCCGGTCTCATCTTTTTAAGTACTCTTCCTCTTTTCAGGGAGATGGGGCCATTCTATTCTGGAAAACAATCCTGGTGGCTGATTCTTTTATGCCTTTTCGCTTTTATTTTCTTGCACCCCCGGGTCCTTCAAAAAATACTAAATACCTTCCTTCTTAAATTCAAAAGAGATCCGATCTCCTTAACCATTTCCTATCCTGACATTCTTTGGATATTAGTTGTCTGTATTTTTGTCTGGGTGGTGGAAGGGTTCGGTTTTTATCTCTTCGTTGACTCCATCACTCCCGTCTCTGAAAAATATATTTTATTTTTGACCGGGGCGCTTGCCATTTCGACCACATTGGGCTTGATCGCCCTCTTTGCCCCCAGCGGGCTGGGGGTGAGAGAAGGGGTCTTGGTCACCCTTCTCTCATTGATGATGGTCGCTCCGGTGGCGGTGGTCATTTCACTCCTCACCCGTCTCTGGATGACCCTCATTGAAATCGGATTGATTGGGATGGTATATTTGATTGCCCGATTTCGAAAGGGGCAAGAGAGAAAGATTCAGAATGTCTAAGCCGAAAAAGAATCAAAAAATAGACAAAAGGAAAGGAATCTCCTCGGCCGCCGGGCCTAAAAAACAATCCTTTCCATATCATCATCTCATTGCCGTGGCCTTGATCATTGGAGTGGCTTTTGTTGCCTACTCGAATACCTTTCACGTTCCTTTCCAATTTGATGACCGACCCAACATCCTGAACAACCCGAATGTTCAAATTAAAGTCTTTAACTGGGAGCGATTGGAGCAATTTGTTAAAAACACTTATAAGGTGTCCATTCGAGTTTTTTCTTATTTTACATTGGCCCTCAATTATTATTTTGGAGAGTTCGATGTTTTCGGCTACCATCTCGTTAATTTTTTCATCCATATTGTCACAGGGATACTGCTCTATTGGTTTCTCATCCTGACTTTTCGCCTTCCCTATTTAAGAGAAAGATATGGATCGATTTCATATAAAATCGCTCTCTTGGCAAGCCTCATTTTTATCTCCCATCCTGTCCAAACTCAAGCCGTCACGTATATTGTCCAGAGGATGGCCAGCATGGCTGGAATGTTTTATCTCCTCACGATGATCCTTTACATTAAGGGAAGGGGTGCGGTGGGGCCGTCCCGGGTTTTTTACTTTGGAGGAGCGGGACTCAGTTACCTTTTCGGGGTTTTTTCAAAAGAGAATGTGGCTATCCTTCCTCTTTTCATTGCCCTCTATGAATTCTATTTTTTCCAGAATTTAGATCTGAGTCCAAGAGGAAGAAAAGTTGTTTTCTGGATTGCAGGAACGCTTTTCGTCCTTGGAGTTCTGGGACTCATCCTCTGGGGGCCCAGATATTATAACGAGATTGTGGAAGGGTATAAAATGAGGAATTTTACCCTGGGGGAACGGGTCCTGACACAGTTTCGAGTTGTCCTTCATTACGTGACCCTCCTTGTCTTTCCACATCCGTCTCGCCTCAATCTGGACTACGATTTCATAACATCCAAAACATTCCTGGATTCTCCCGCTACCCTGATTTCTCTTCTAATCATCGCTGGGTTGATTGGTTACGGCATCTGGATCGCCAGAAAGAAACCTGTTCTCTCATATTTTATCTTGTGGTATTTCGGAAATCTTGTGATCGAATCGTCCATTTTCCCTCTGGAAATGGTATATGAACACAGGCTTTATCTCCCAGCGGTGGGACCCTTCGTCCTTTTCAGTTTACTGATCGTCAGGGGAATAGAAAAATGGAGAGTTCGGGAGAAAATCTCACACATAGAAACAGCAAAACCTCACATCACCGAGATTCTCATCTTCTTTGTTATCATCTCGCTCCTTTTTATGGGAACTTATTTCAGAAATAAGATCTGGAACGATGAGATTGAGCTCTGGAAGGATTGTTTGAAGAAATCTCCTCAAAAGGCAAGACCGTATGTCAATCTCGGGTTTGCTTATCTCTATGCGGGCGTTTATGATCAGGCCCTTCAATGGACTCAAAATGCGCTTAAAATTGATCCCAAATTTGCCAATGCCTACTATAATCTGGGCATCGTCTATCAGAAGATGGGCGATCTGGATCAAGCGGTCAAAATGGGTAAAAAGGCGTTGGAAATAGACCCTGGCCTTCACAGGGCCTATTATTCCCTGGGAGAGATCTATTTTGAAAAGGGTCAATATGATGAATCGATAGAGGCTTACAAGAGATTTCTTCATGTCTTCCCCAACTTCCCGAATGTTCACCATCTTCTGGGCATTGCCTATGGCATTCAGAAACAATTCGATCAGGCGATTAAAGAATTTGAATATGAAATTCGGATCAATCCTTATCACTCCCTGGCCCATCTGAATCTGGGCCAAATCTACTGGCATGAATTTCGCAAGAAACCAGAGGCGCTTTACCATTTAAAAAAGGCATTAATTTTAGATCCTTTCCTTCCGAACCGGGGGGAGATTCGTAAGATCGTCCATGGATTGGAGGGAGTCCCGTAATGGCCTTTTTAAATTTTTCAGCAAATTGTCAGACCACCGCAATGGGTATCATGCCCCATACGGATATTGAAAGGGCGATTGAAGTGGCCTTGTCTCTGGATATCCCTTTCTGGCCACAACTCCCGAAGGTCAGTTATTTTGAAGATATGTATGTCCAGGCGTTGGGAAATTTTCCCGGGGCGAGGATTGACGGTAGCAACCAGAAAATATACTTCAACCTTCCCCAATTTTACGAAGAACTCCCTTCTTACTTTGAAAAGGCCGATGATCCGCAGACCTTCAGATTGACGAAGGAATTTTCCCTCGTCTATCATCGTTTTTTAGAAAAAGACCTTTCCCGCTATTCCGCCATCCGGGGTCAGATGATCAGCCCGATCAGTTTGGGATTGAAGATTGTGGACGAGAACCAAAAATCGATCATCTACCACGACGAGGTCAGAGAGGTCTTATTCGACTTTATCCAGAAGAAAGTGAATCAGCAGTACGAAGAGCTGAGAGGGAAGAACACGAATGCCTTCGTATGGGTGGATGATCCCGGGTTAGCGCTCATCTTCAGCGCCTTATCGGGGTATAATGAGTTTCAAGCGAAAGCGGATTTAGACCGATTTCTGGAAGGAGTGACAGGCCCCAGAGGAGTTCATCTTTGTGCCAAACCGGACTGGGACTTTCTTCTTAAATCGAAAATGGAAATCCTCTCCTTCGATTCCTTCAATTGTGGCGTGGTCATTGTCAACTATCCTTCCTTAAAAGAGTTTGTGGACAGAGGGGGGATCATTTCTTGGGGAATCGTTCCCACGTATCCCGAACTTTTAGAGCAGGAAACGATCGATTCTCTGATGGAAAGACTTGAACATTTTTGGGGAGATCTCTCCCGGAGAGGAGTGGATCAAGAAAAGTTGCTTCGTCAATCTCTTCTGGCGCCAGCGACCTGTAATCTGCTCAATCCGGATAAAGAGAAGACCGTGGAGAAAGCATTCGAAGTATTAAAGGATTTGTCGAGAAAGATAAGAGAGAAGTATCAACTTAATAAGAACGATGAACGATGAAGAATGAACTATGAACAATGAACGGTGAGCCATGAGCCCTTGTTCATTGTCTATTGTTTAACGTTTATGGTCAGGTAGAGAATAACGGGGTGAACAATGAAACGGATCGGGATTATTGCAAAACAGAATAAGCCGGAGGCCATTCCGATTGTCAGAAATCTGGTGGATTGGTTCCGGGCTAAAAAAATTGAAGTGTTTATGGAAGAAGGGATGGTGAAACAGTTCCACCCTCCCCTGGCAGGGCCCCATTTGAAATCTACCGGGAAAGAAGAACTCCCCAAGAAGGTAGAGATGATCATTGTCCTGGGTGGGGATGGAACGCTTCTCAGCGTTGCTCGTCTTGTGGGAGATCACGATGTCCCCATTCTCGGCGTCAACCTGGGGGGGCTTGGGTTTTTAACAGAGATTACCCTGGAGGAGTTATATCGCGTCCTCGAAAAAGTGGTGCAAGGCGATTTTATTACAGATGAGAGAGGGGTCCTAAACGCTTCGGTGATCCGAAGGGGGGAAAGGATGGCCGAGTTTGTCGTCCTGAACGATGCCGTCATCAATAAAGGAGCCTTAGCCCGAATTATCGACCTTGAGACCACCATCAACGGAGAATATTTGACTACTTTTAAATCCGATGGTCTCATCCTGTCGACCCCCACCGGTTCGACCGCCTACAACCTTTCGGCAGGAGGCCCGATTGTTTATCCATCTCTTCACTGTATCATCATCACCCCCATTTGCCCTCATACCCTGACCAATCGTCCGATTGTGATTCCGGATGATGTGGAAATTCGGGCCATGCTTAAAACCAAACAGCAGGAGGTGATCCTCACCCTGGATGGGCAACAGGGATTCACTCTCGAATTTGAGGATGTCGTAGAGGTCAAAAAGGCGGAAGGCCACCTCCTTCTCATTAAATCTCCCTACCGGCACTATTTTGAAGTGCTGAGAGAAAAGCTGAAGTGGGGAGAAAGATAGAAATTAAGAGTTGAGAGTCCAGAGTTCAGAATTAAGAGTTAGGAGTTTAAGATGGAAAGAAAGCAAGGTATTAAAGAGAGAAGTTTCGAATTTGCGGTAAGGGTCATAAAATTTGTACAAAGGTTGCCGAAAAATTATGCCAGTCAAAAAATTGGAGGGCAACTTTTGGAAGCTGCCACATCCATCGGAGCCAATGTTGAGGAAGCAATAGGTGGTTTTAGCAAAAGGGACTTTACCTATAAAATGGGAGTTGCTTTGAAAGAAGCGAGAGAATCAAATTATTGGCTGAGGTTAATAAAAGTTTCTGAGTTAGCAAAAGGTGGAGAGTTAGATTATCTTCTAAAGGAATCGGAGGAGCTTAGAAAAATATTAACCTCAATAGTCAAGACATCGAAGGGACAATAAAAAATGAGTTTAGAGTTAAGAATTTAGAGTTTTATTATTCATCATTCAATTCATAACTCAAAACTCAAAACTCTTAACTCATCATTATAGGGTTATGTTGCTCGAACTTCGAATAAAGAATTTTGCGATCATTGACGAGTTAAGTTTATCTTTCTCAAAAGGCTTGAATATCCTAACCGGTGAGACCGGAGCGGGGAAATCCATCATCCTCAATGCGGTCCACCTTCTCTTGGGAGATAAAGCCTCTGAGGAATGGATTCGGAGTTCAGAAGAAGAGGCAATCGTTGAGGCGATCTTCGACATCTCTGGAAATGCTGAGATCAAGGAGAGATTGAAGGATAAAGTCTCACATTTGCGGGGCGAGGGAGAAGAAAAATTGCTCTTGATCCGACGGGTCATCTCCCGGTCGGGTAGGGGAAAGGTGTTCATGAATGGGAGTCTGGCCACCCTTGGAGTGCTATCCGAAGCCGGAGAGGGCCTCCTCAGCATCTATGGACAACATGAACATCAGTCCCTGCAGCGGGTGGAGACCCATGTCGATATTCTCGATGAATTTGGGGGATTGCTCGGACTTCGGGAAGAATTTCAAAAACAGTACCAGGAATTTGTCTCATTAGCCGAAGAGGTGGAAAGGATACGAGCAGATAAAGAAAGAAGAACGAAAGAACGGGAGTTGATGGCCTTCCAGTCCAGGGAGATCGAGGCTTCAGGGATTCAACCCGGTGAGGAGGAGTCTTTGAAGGAAGAACGGGGGATACTCAACCATGCAAAGAAGTTGATGGATTTTGCCCATGTTTCTGAAGAAACGATCTATTCGGGAGAAGGTTCAGCCATCGAAAGGATTCAGAGGATCGTCAACCAGGGCAGGGAGGTGATAGCGATCGATCCTTCCCTTTCCCAGTCCTTGAAAGCCCTTGAATCCACTCTTATTCAATTGGAGGATATCACGCTTACCCTGAGAGAATATTCGAGAAGAGTGGAAATCAATCCGATGAGGCTTGAAGAGATTGAGAGCCGGTTAGAGGAGATCGATCGCCTGAAAAGAAAATATGGTTCGACCATCAAGGAGATTTTCTCCTTTAAACATCGGACGGATGAGGCATTGAAATCATTCACTTCCGACGAAGAGAGGCTCCTCCAGTTGGAAAGCCGTTTGAGTCCCCTCCGGCAGACCGTGAACGGTTTGGCGGGGAAACTTTCGGATGCAAGAAAGAAGGTCGCCTTGGAGTTAAAAAAATCTGTCGAAAAAGAGTTGAGCTCTTTGGGAATGAAGAAAACCGTTTTTGAAATCCATATGGACCCCTTGCCCCTTTCTCCGAAAGGAGTGGATGGGGTGGAGTTTCTCATCTCACCGAATGTCGGGGAGGAAGTAAAGCCCCTGGCAAAAATTGCATCCGGGGGGGAACTCTCACGGATGATGTTGGCTATGAAAAGAATCTTAGCGAAGGTGGGCGGAAAACAGGTTCTCATCTTTGATGAGGTGGATTCTGGAATTGGGGGGGCCATGGCAGAGGTGGTCGGGAAAAAATTGAGAGAACTTTCCCGGCATCATCAGGTCATCTGTGTTACACATCTTCCCCAAATTGCCTCTTTTGCCGACCAACACCACAGTGTGAGGAAAGAGGTGAAAGCTGGCAGGACCCTTACTTCAGTGGATCGATTGGACCAGGAGGCAATCGTGGATGAAATTGCCAGGATGCTGGGAGGGGTGAAGGTGACAGAAAAAACCAGAGCCCATGCAAAAGAGATGATTGAAAATGCCAAGAGACCGTAGTAGAGGAGTGAAAAATGATACGAAAAGCCAAAATGGGTGACATCCAGGAGATTCAGCGCTTAATTAAACTTTTTGCCCCTCGGGGAGTGATTCTCCCAAGGTCCCTGAGCGAACTCTACGACCATCTCCGGGATTTTTTTGTCTTTCTCCGGAATCGGAAGGTTGTAGGCATCTGCGCCCTCCATATCTGCTGGGATGATCTGGCAGAGATACGATCCTTGGCGGTGCGGGAGGAGGAGCAGAACAAAGGGATTGGCGCAAAGCTGGTAAAGGCCTGTTTGGAAGAGTCAAGGAGGTTAGGGGTGAAGAGGGTTTTTGCGCTGACTTATGAAACCGAATTTTTTGGGAGATTGGGTTTTAAGAAAGTGGATAAGGGGGTGCTTCCTCATAAAATCTGGACCGATTGCCTGAATTGTGTGAAATTTCCGGATTGCGATGAGGTAGCGGTGTTGAAAGAGGTCGGTTAAACAGAGTGAGGTCATTTATAACAACTGCGGCAAAAATTTGGAATTCTGTGATTCTTGATCTGTTCTCTTAAGCGCTGGTATTCTTTGGAATGCCATATCGTCCGAAAATCCTTCTGATTTAAATTTCCAAAATTACAAATCTCAGCATTGGCGACGTGGCAACATGGGATGACATAGCCCTCCGTATCGATATATGTCCCCAACCATGGCCAGGGACAGGGGTTTTCCTCGTCGAATAAGGTGTCGATGATTTCCATTTTTAGCCCTTTTTGCTTAGCCGTTTCATAAAGATCGGTTTTAAACAGATCGGGTTGGTTTTTTATTTTGATGCGATGTCCAACCGTGACCTCGTCCAGTGAATCCTGGCCGAAGTTGATCACGACGAGTTGTAGAATGAACTCATCAATGCCAAGATCCCCTAACAATTCGATCGTTGCTTTGATCTGTTCTTTATTCTCTTCAACGCCAACCATGGAGGCGGAAACTTTGGAAATCCTGGGTTTTGCCTGAATCAGCATCTTTAAGTTGCCTTTGATTTCATCAAAATCGCTGCCGACACGAATGCTCTCAAACGTCTCTTTATCCGCGCCGTCAAAGCTGATGGTGATACCGAAGTGACGGGTCTGGGTGATCACCTTAGATAGTTCTTCGGTCATGATGGTCCCGTTTGAGACTACTTCAATATAAAATTTTTCTCTTTCAAGTTGTCTGATGATGGCCGGGAGTTCCTTATTTAAAAGCGGTTCTCCCATGCCCTGGAGTTTGATTCGGATCGCCGTCTTGAATTGTTTTATCCAGGAGTTAAAATCATCCATGGTCAGACATTTTTTTGGTTTCCGCCAATGGGAGACCTGACAGTGTTGACACTTCAGATTGCAAAAATTGGTCGGTTCGATGTCCACGGCAAGGGGCCGTCCCCAAGGTCTGATTAATTTGAGTTTAAAAGAAATGAGGGCCAAAAGAGAATTGAGCGCTCGTTGGGGACGCAAGAGATGGCCCCAAACTAAATGCTTCTTTTTAATGATGTGATTGATGATGTTCACCCGATCCCCATTTTCAATTGATCTTCGGTCAGAGGTTACCCATCGACCCTAAAAAAATCCGCAATTATAAGGGATTGGAAGCACACTTGCCTCCCTTTTTAACGTTAAGGTTAATAGGCAACCACCGGTAAGCGCTCTAAACTCATAAATACCCCTGTTTTTTCAGGTTCACCATGAGGATGGAGATAGCCGCCGGCGTGACTCCTGAGATTCTGGAGGCCTGGCCGAGAGAGTAGGGCTTGATCATCTTCAGTTTTTCTGTCACTTCTGTGGAGAGTCCGATGACCCGGCTGAAATCAAATCCTACGGGGAAATTGACATCTTCCAATTTTTTAAACCTTACGATCTGCTCCATCTGCCTCTTGATATAGCCGTCATATTTCACTTCAATTTCAGCCTGCCCCCGGATCGCCTCCGGGAGACTTTTGAGACTTCCATCAAAAGTGAGGAGATGTTTGAAATGAATTTCCGGCCTCTTCAATATTTCCCGAAGGGAACTGTCTTTCTTCAGGGGAGAGCTTCCCCATTGATGGAGAATTTGATTGTTCTCTTTAGTGGGATTGACCCTAACCCCTGAGAGGTGAAAAAGAGTTTTTTTAATTGCCTCTTTTTTCTCCAAAAAGATTCGATAATCCTCTTTCTCTACCAACCCCATTTCGTACCCTTTCTCTCTCAATCTCAAATCTGCATTGTCTTCTCTTAAATGGA
>DCUS01000103.1:0-11751 GCA_002327885.1 Syntrophaceae bacterium UBA2208 | reverse complement strand
CTTGGGCCGCGGCCTCTTCATAGCCGGAGGTCCCGTTGATCTGTCCGGCATGAAAAAGTCCCCGGATCTTTTTTGTCTCAAGAGAAGGGTTCAGTTCCGTAGGGTCGACAAAATCATATTCGATGGCATAGCCGGGTCGGAGGATCCCTGCTTCTTCAAGTCCTTTAATCGATTTCAACATTCGGGTCTGGATATCGAGAGGAAGGCTGGTGGGAATTCCATTCGGATAGACCTCAATCGTATTTCGACCATCGGGTTCTAAAAAGATTTGGTGTCTTGTCTTGTCTGGAAAACGGACGACTTTATCCTCAATCGATGGACAATATCGGGGCCCAATGCCTTTGATGATTCCGCAATAGAGAGGAGACCGATCGAGGCCGCTTTTAATGATTTCGTGGGTGGCGGAATTCGTATAAGTGATATGGCAGGGGACCTGATCCGTTTCGACCTTTTTTGTTGTGAAGGAGAAAGGGACAGGAGGCTCATCCCCGTATTGCGGTGTCAGTTGAGAGAAGTCAATCGTCCGGCCGTCGAGTCTCGGAGTGGTCCCGGTCTTGAGCCTCCCCATTCGAAAGCCCAATTTTTTTATGGATTCTGATAAACCGATGGAGGGCGCCTCCCCCATCCTGCCAGCAGAGAAGTGGTCAAGACCAATATGGATGAGACCATTCATAAAAGTCCCCGGAGCAAGGATCAAGGCTTTTGTCTGAATGGTTTCATTTGAATCCGTCTCCACACCGATCACCTGATTTCCACCGGTTAAAATTTTCTCAACCGTCGCCTCAAGGACTGTCAGATATTTTTGATTTCCGATGGTCTTTTTCATCCGAAGTCGGTATTCCCGTCGGTCAACCTGAGCCCTTGAAGACCGAACGGCAGGCCCTTTCCCGGTGTTGAGCTGGCGGAACTGGATTCCTGTTTCATCGGTGGCCTTTGCCATCTCTCCACCCAATGCGTCGATCTCCTTTACCAGATGGCCTTTGGCCAGCCCGCCGACCGCAGGGTTACAGGACATATAGCCGATCTGTTCGATTTTTTGAGTGATGAGAAGGGTGGAGTGTCCGATCCGTGCACACGCCAGGGAGGCTTCGATTCCAGCATGACCCCCGCCCACCACAATGATGTCGTAATTTACCATGAGATCGCTGTGCTCTTTGCGCTATGCTTTTTGCTATTTTGGGCCCCGGCAGGCTTTTACACAGACGCCACAGATATTATGGCTGAAATGGAGGGTTTTGGCAAAGGTTCGCAACTGCTCGTAACATCGGAGATGATCGAAGTTTTCCTGCCGCTCCTTAATGGCGCCTGCAGGGCAGACCGACAAACAGGCATGACAGGAACCGCAATCCTGAATCGAGGGAGGATTGGTCATCAGGGGAAGGTCGGTAAGAATAGTGACCAGGCGAACCCGAGATCCGAATTTTTCATTAACGAGAAGATTGTTTCGGCCAATCCATCCCAGCCCTGCGGCTCGTGCCAAGTGTTTGTGGGAGAGATGGCCTTTCTGGGTTTTCCAGTCCACAATTTGAGAGGCAGGGATGGGAATGGCCTGATATCCCAGATCTTGAATGGCTGAGGTGATTATCAATCCGATTGTGTCCAGAAGAATATTGACTCTCTGATAGTGGTGAAAATAAAGGGGGGTAGGGTGGTCTTCAATTGCTTCCAAAATGGAATCTGAAAGATGGAATCCCACGGAGATGCCGCAGGAGAGTCGGTCGATCCAGGGAGAAGAGAGAAGGACCTCCTCTTTTTTGAAAGAGCCAAGATCCGCCACTCCGAACAGAGCCGCTCCCCATTGGTGACAGAGTGTTTTTATTTTTTCAGTGTTTTCTTTCGAATTCGTCACAAATTTAATTGTTACTTCTGAATAGATTTATTGCAAGGGCATTTCATTGAAAAGAGAGTAATGAGTTCGGGGTTCGGACCCCTAAAAAATGATGTTCTCCGAATTCCTATCGGGGACGGCTTGAAACCGTTCCCGACCGAACCCAATATTACTTCTTTTTGATCTTCAGTTCTTTTATCTTCTTACGAAGGGTGTTCCGATTGATCCCCAGGAGTTGTGCCGCATTAATTTGAACATAATCCACTCTCTCCAGGGCGGATTTAATTAAAATCTTTTCCACCACCTTTATAATATCGTCGAAGATGCCCATCCTGGTTTTCGTCTCTACATAGGGGTCGATCTTATAAAGAACTTCAGCCAGTTTCTGCTCTATGATCTCATCCAATGGGTAAGATCTTGTGTTCGATTTGCAATCTTTTACAAGAAAGTCGCTTTTTAGCTCCTGATAATTTTTAATCACTGGAGAAAGTATGGCGGAGAGGATGGAGAGAAACTGGAAATCCTCAACAAAGTCGTGTCTCGGTCCGTAGAGGGAATTAATGTTAATCACACCCATTGGCTCGCCATCCGCAACGAGAGGGACGCAGAGTAAAGGAGGCTGGATCTTCTCGTGCCGCTTCTGGTGAGCCCTCATCATCTCCTCGTAGAGGGGTTCCTGGCTTAAATGCTGGATGGCCATGGGTTGTCTTGACTTGATGACTTCCCCCATTGTCCCCTTTTGACTGCTGCAAGTGGGAGGGTGGCTCTCTTTTTCGACTCCATAGAGGGCCTCTATATGGAAGGAGTCTTTTTGAGAATTTTGAATGAAAAGGGCCGAATATTTCATTGAAAAATGTTCAGACAGAATTGCCATCACCCCAAGAAAATAATCTTCAAGATGGTTCTGCGGAGGGAGCAGGATAATTTCGTAAAGACTTCTCAATTCAGGATTTGACCGGGGGTTGATAAAGAATGCGGAAGACATACGGGACTCCACCCCGTAGAAACTCAGGTGCAGGGATAGTTTGGGATACAGGGTTTAGGGTTAATCTAATATAAATTGAATTCACATTTCAAGGAAAATTTAGCAGAAAATTTAAACCTTTCCCTCTCCTTCTACTTTGGACTTGAAGTCTCAGGGTGAATTCATTAAAATCCATTCCATATGGCGACAAGGGATGAGAGGGATCGGCCCCGCGTGGTGATTCTCCTCGGGCCGACCGGAGTCGGGAAATCCAAATGGGCGATTGAGTGGGCTGAGGAATTAGGGGGCGAGATCATCAGCGCTGACTCCATGCAGGTATATCGGTATATGGATATCGGGACATCCAAACCCACGCTTGATGATCAGAAAAGAGTGAAACACCACCTGATTGACCTCGTCACCCCGGATCAACCTTTTCACGCTGCCCTCTACCGAACACTGGGTCGAAAAGCCATTGATCATCTCTATCAGGACAAAAAATATATTTGGGTGGTGGGGGGAACGGGACTCTACATCAAGACCCTTCTGCAAGGGCTTTTCTCAAGTCCCAAAATCGATCCGAAAGCGAGGGAACGTCTTAAACGGGAAGCAAAGGGAAAAGGGGCCGATGCTCTATTTGAACGCTTGAAGAAAGTCGATCCCCGAACTGCCTCCCAGCTCCATCCCAATGACCTTTTTCGGATGATCCGGGCATTAGAGGTTTTTGATTCAACGGGAGTCCCCATCTCTTTTTATCGGGAACAACATCGTTTTGGAGAAAAGCCCTATGCGACCTTGAAAATCGGTTTAAAGATGGACCGGGAGAGGCTCTATCTTCGCATTGAAGAGAGGGCGGACGAAATGCTGGGGAAAGGTTTTCTTCAGGAGGTCGAGAGGTTGATGGAGATGGGGTATGGATCTGAATTGAAGCCCATGCAGAGTTTAGGTTATAAGCAGATGGTTCGATTTCTCTTGAAAGAGATCGGATGGGAGGAGGCCGTTAAGCAGATGAAAAGGGATACCCGTCACTATGCCAAACGGCAATGGACATGGTTTAAAGCCGACCCGGAGGTTCAATGGCGGGATCCATCGACCGATCGAGAAAAAATAATTCTTGAAGTAAAATCTTTTTGGGGATGGAGGGGAGATCAGGCATAATGAAAAATCAGATAAATATCCAGGATCAATTTCTTAATCGAATCCGACGAGACAGAATCCATGTCAAAGTTGAATTAACCTCCGGTCGCAAGATCGAAGGGGTCCTCCTCAGCTTTGATAATTTCTGCATCGTCCTTCGGGGAGAATCAGATCAGTTGATCTATAAACATGCCATCTGTTCGATTTCCCCTGGTCAGAAATTAGAATTTATCGAGACGAAATGACACGAGTGGGAATGAGCAGATCTCACGGGTAGAGAATTACAGAGATTCAGGGATTGAGACATGGCGAATTAAACAATGTTTGCATCCCTCCATTCCCGAATTCATCGAGGTTCAACATTTCTGTTAGAGGAAAAGATGATGGATCATTTTGAGATCAAACCAGTATTGGAAGGCCTCATTTTCATTTCGGGTTCTCCCGTAAAGTTTGAAACCCTTGTAGAGATCCTACCCGAATCGAATAAAGAGGATATTTTAAATGGGATTCGTCAGATTCAGACTGAATATGAGAAGCCTTCCAAAGGGATTGAACTTGCAGAAATAGCCGGGGGGTATCAATTCCGGACCAAACCGATATGGGCCGGATGGATCAATCGATTGAAAAAGGCAAAGGCCATTAAGTTAAGCCAGGCCTCCTTAGAAACGTTAGCCATCGTTGCTTATCGTCAGCCCGTCATCCGGCCGGCAATCGAGGAGATTCGCGGGGTGGATTCCGGGTCTGTCCTCCATACCCTCTTGGAGAGGGGACTGATCAAGGTGATGGGTCGAAAGGATCTTCCCGGACGGCCGATCGTCTATGGAACCACCAAGACCTTTCTTGAACTTTTTGGCCTTAATACGCTCTCCGATCTCCCCACCCTCAAAGAGATTCAACCCCCTCCGGCCCCCGAGGAGGTGTCCCCTCAAGAGATCATGGAAGAGGAGATGCACCCCTCTGAAGAGGGGATGGCCTCTCCCCAAAACCATCCCGTAAACCAGGAAGAAGAGTAGGGTATCCCATTGGCGCTTGAACGGATTCAAAAAATATTAGCCAAAGCCGGGGTTGCTTCGAGGAGGGAAGCGGAGAGGATGATGATCGAGGGAAGGGTGACGGTCAACGGCAGGGTCATTGAGGTGTTGGGTTTCAAGGCCGATCCCTCCAAAGATCATATCAAAGTGGATGGAAAGAGACTCAATCTCTTTGAACCCAAAGTGATCCTTCTCCTCAATAAACCCAGGGGTTACCTTTCCACGGTTAGAGATCCGAAAGGAAGGCCGACCATTATGGATCTTCTTAAAAATCCGAAGTGGAGAATTTATCCGGTGGGTCGTCTCGATTTCGATGCGGAGGGACTCCTCCTCCTCACCAATGATGGGGACCTCGCTCATCTTCTCTCTCATCCCAAATTCTCTGTTCCCAAGACCTATTTAGTGAAAGTGACAGGAGTTCCGGAAGAGAAAAAACTGACAAGGCTGAAGAAGGGGGTGGCGCTCGAAGATGGGGAGGCGAAGGCTGTTTCATGCAGCCTTATCCAGGAAAGAGAGAAAAACAGCTGGGTTCGTATCGTGGTGACAGAGGGAAGAAATCATCTGGTGAAGAGGATGTTTTCAGCCATTGGCCACCCTGTTCTCAAATTGAAACGAATCGAATACGGACCGATTCAATTGGGAGATCTTCCTTTCGGGCAATTTCGTTTTCTTACTCCAGAAGAGATGGAGAAACTTAAAAAAGCTGATGGCCGATAGCCATTAGCTATGAGCTGGTAAGAAGAGATGTTGACAGGCCTTGAGATTAAACGGAAGATTGTACATCTGGCGACGCTTTCCATCCCGATCGGATATGCCATGCTTCCCGAGAAGACCGTCATTACCATCCTTGTCCCCCTTTTTTTCGGATTCCTCACTGTCGATCTTCTCCGTCACTACCATTCTAAGATGGCCTCTCTTTTTCAGAGATATTTTGTTGGCACCGTTCTCAGAGAGAAGGAAAAAGACACACTCATGGGTTCGACCTATTTTCTCTTCTCGAGTATCCTGGTGATTCTCTTCTTCCCAAAATCAATCGCCATGGTAAGTCTTCTCATCCTGATTCTCTCGGATACCGCGGCGGCCCTGGTGGGGAAAGGGATCGGGAGAATCCGGATCTTCGGAAAAACATTGGAAGGGAGTCTTGCATTTTTTGTTTGTTCTCTCATGATCGTCTGGGTTTATCCCGATCTAAATCGATTTTGGGGAAGCCTTGCTGCTTTGGGGTGCACCCTGGTGGAACTCCTCCCGATTCAGGTGGATGATAATCTCGCCATTCCCCTTGTGGCAGGAACGATCATGTTTTTCGGGGTGGGATGAGGGAGGGGAATCGCTTCAATGCCTCCATCAATCTTCCGGTTTCTTCTTCTGAGGCAATCTCCGCAATCATGGCATAAATCTTCAATTCATCGAAGAGGAAAGAAAAAGCCCCTTCACATTCTTTCACAAGTTTACCTTCAGCGAGAGGGTTCAGGCTGATCACGGGTTTATCAAATTTCTTGATCAGGCGAACGGCTTGCTGCAAATCAAAAAGACTCCATTCCTGATTGATGGGAATGGCAAAGGCGGCGACACGAAGGGATTTGGCCTTCGGAAGCGAAAAGGTTGCCCATTGACATGAAAAGATAGGGATGAATCCCTTTTCCCTGACCCGGCGTACCATCTCATGGAGGAGATCGATCCGACCGAGCGCCAAAAGCCAATCTCCATATTTTTCTCCGATCAGAAGAAATGGAGACTCTTCGGGATCGAAGACAGAAAGGGTTTTGTCGAAGCGAAGTGGGTCGAATACAATTCGATCCGTCTCTTTTTGCGTGAGGATTTCAGAGGAAGAAGAGAGCGGAAAAATATTCTGAGGTAAATGGGGGAGGGCCAGCTCTTTTTTGATCGTTGAAATGATTTTTGATTCAAATCGATTGAGAGGCTTTCCCAAAAGAGAAAGCCCTTCTCCCGCTTCCAAATGACCCAGGCCGATCAGCCTCTCATCCATCGTTAGTTTTTTCAACTCTTTAAAAGATTTAAGATGTTTGGGTGAGTGGAGATCGAAACACCAGGCTCCCATTTCATAGGCCTTTTCCATCAGGGGATAGGTTTCTCGATCCCTGAGGGGAGAGGGGGGCTGAACGGAGAAAATCGTTCTGGGAAGTTTTTTCCCTTCTAAAAGTATCGTGGGGAGGTGCATGATTGATTCATTTCATTATTTATCGAGTGATTCCTGAAACGATCGTTTGTAACAGGGTCCGAATCTCTGACCATGTAATAATACGCAGTAAAAATAAAATAACCATATACCCGATCAAAAAGAAACTGAAAAGAACGATGTTGGTGGGCAAGGTAGATCGGAACCAGAGCAGGGGCAGGAATAAAGCCCCAAGGCCCATTGCAAAAATCCATTTTCTCAAGGGATAGGCAAAATGAGACCGCATGCGCCAGGTCAAATAGCCTGAATTGCATATGGATGCGATAAGCAACGCTAAACAACCCCCATAACTCCCCCAGAAAGCAATCAGGGGAAAGCCTAACCCCCAAAAAACAGCGAGCCTTAAGATGGAGCCTGCCAGCGCCACTTTCGGTTTTTCATAAACGAGGGCAAGAAGATTTGAAACGCTGCCTAATGCTAAAAATAAGAAAACGAATGAAAGAGGGAATAGATTAGTGGCCACGGGGTGATAGGCTTTGCCTAAAATCAGTCGCACCAGATCCTCGCTGAAAATAAGGAAACTGAACGTGATCACGACCCCTGCCACGGTCAGCCATCTCAATAGTTGTTCGATCCAAAATTTGAGGGTCTCCGTTTTCCCACTTTTTAACAGCACGGTCATATGTGGGACGAAAGATAGTGAGAACTGGGGGTAAGCGAATGATGCGGTAAGGAATATTTTTTGGGCCAATTCGAAATAACTTACCTGAGTATAGTCAGGATTGAGCGTGCGGACAAGGACTCCCCCGCTATGTTGAAGGGCGGTGTAAGTAAGATGAGAGATAAAGAAGAGGAGGCCGAAGTGAAGATAGGGGTAAAGAAACCGGAGATTCAGTTGCATATAGGCCCGGGAGAGATAAGACCTTCCCCACCAGACCCCGAGGACCAGGATAAATATCTCCGTCAGTAAAAGCCCTAAGCAGGCTCCCGGAAGGCCCCCGAGATAGAAAAAAAGGATCAGTAAGGGAATGGACAATATGCGACCGAGGACATCTTTGCTTCCCCAGCGGGCGGCTTGGTTCAAACCGAGAAAGAGCGAGAATAAAGGAAAGGTCAGGGACCGGATCAAGACAACGATCGCCATAGGGACAAGGGAGAGGAAATGAATATCCTTCAGCCAGAAGTGTGTAATGAGGAGGTAAAGAACACCGGCAAAAGTACCACTGATGAAACCCAGCATCAGAAAGGAATTCAATAATTTTTTCGAATTTTCTATTTCTCCCTGAAGATTGAACTGGGGAATATAGCGACCCATGACTTGAGTCAAACCAAAATCACTCAACATGCTAAACAAAAAAGAAAGCGAATAGAGGAGTGCAAACTGCCCGTAGTGACTGGGTCCCATCATGCGGGGGACAAAAAAAGCAAACAGGAAGGTAGTGGCAATATAAATTCCTCTCTGAATTAAAACCAAAGAGGCATTTCGAACTGTTTTCTGGGCCGCATCCATTCTATTTCTTGATCGTTTCTTTCTAATGTCTCAGATATGTAAGCACCTAATATCCATGGAGAATCTATTCGATGTATCCCAGACCTCTCAGGCGTTCTTCGATTTTTCGGTTTTCCTCCGCATCCAGCTCACCGGCAGGGGCTTTCCATTGTAAATCCGGTGGTTCGCTAAACTGAACGGGATGGTTGTTGAGGTGATCCTCTGTAAAGATATCGATTAAGACCTTCCCGTCCATATCATTCAGGATAGGATGATTCTGAAGATAAAGAATAGTAGGGGTGATATCATATTGGGTGGCCGTGGAGATGGTCTCCCTTTTTTTAATGTGAGGGCCATAAGCGAGGAAGATACCAAAAGGTCGATGGGTTCCTGTCCATCCCTGGAAAAAACCTGAACCCTGTGAGATGCTGACGGAGGTTTGGTAGCCCGGAGTAGGGGAGCACAGAGCGTTTCCAATCGCTTCAATATTCCATTCGATCACCAGGTCTCCCACGGGATCTAAATAAGGTCCGTGAAAGATATCCTCGCGGAGGTGAACAGTCTTGATGACACGTTTCCCTGTGGTTGGATCGATTAAGTTTTGGAGAATCCCTCGGATTTTTTCTCGAAGGGAACGGTAATCTTCAAGAGAAACCGTTCCTTCAGGTTGACGCCCCTTCAGATTAATAAATACCTGCCCTCCATGGGGAGATGCAAAGGCTTGGGTTCGAGACCAGTCAATACCAGCGAACATGCTTTCACTCACTGCTTGGATATGGAGCCTCCGGAAGGTTCTGGACAAAGGATATTGGAACCGATAAGGAATATAGCGTCGTCCGTAAAGGAGAAGAGTTTTTAATAATCTCCCCTGAAGGCGATTTGAGCCCTGCCGAAAAGAGAGAAGACCGAGTTTTGCAAAAAGACGGTTCAATAAGCGGTTTGCCGCCAGCATGAAGCCAAAACCATGATCAGAGACGATGAGGAGGGTGGTGTTCTGATCCACCTGCGTCAACACATCACCCAGAAAGGAGTCAATCAGTTGATAGGTCTCACGGATAGGGGCCCACTCTCTTTTTTCAAGAGAAAACTCTCCTTTCGGCCAATAGTAGTGTTGAACTCGATCCAGCGCCACAAAAACAGCCATGAAGGCATCCCATGGTTTTTTCAAAAGGTAGAGAATCGTTTGGGACCGAGCCTCCACCATCTTTTTCACCTCAAGGGGAAGTCGGTCAGGATGTTTTCGGCTGAGGTCGCCAAGATTGGGGACATCGATGATATAACCGATGCCCTGGCGACTCAGTTCATCTTGTAACTCAGGGGGATGGGCAAACCCATGGCTGGATAACCCTGGGGTATCCATTCCGGCAATCATGAACCCATTGATGGGATCCGCCGGGTAACTGATGGGGACATTGATGATGTTTACTTTTTTCCCTTTCGCACTTAGAAGACGCCAAAAGGGGTCCTTCTTTCGATCCAAGGCGGTCATGGGGTGCCATGCATAACCCCGCTGGGGCGGAGCGCTTCCAAAATCATGAACCCCGTGCATTCCCGGATTATATCCTGTGACGATCGAACTCCATGCGGCCGCACTGTTTAGATTTGGCCAGGCCTTCAGGGGTCCATGGACCCCCTGAGACAATAGGTTTGCAAAGGCAGGTAAACGTCCAGCCCGAACCATAGGTTCGATAATGTCGAAGGTCGCTCCGTCCAGACCGATGATCAATGTGCGATGTTTATCCAATCTTCATCCTCCTTTTCACAATCCATAGATTTGATCCATTATCTTAAAATATTCTCCGCCGTACGCCGAATCCCGCGAGGGATACGACATGCCCAGATATACCAAAAAAACCATCTCGTTAACATCAGATGAAACAATGAATCTGTTCGAAGATAGTAGGCATCTACCCGTTCGAGAGTATCGAGGTTACTGGTTGGGGTGATGAACCCTAACCGGTCAGAAGAACCACAGACGAAGTGCTGCCGGACAAATTCTCGAACACTGTCATTATATCGCCCATAAGGATAAGCAAAGCAAGAGACCGGTGTGCATAAGGTATTTTCGATGATTTTTTTTGATTCAAAAATTTCCATTTCCATCCGGTCTCGAGGCAAACGGGTCAGGTCCGGATGAGTAAGCGTGTGGGCTCCAAATTCAATTCCCAATCGTTTCATCTCCTGTATTTCACGCCAGTTCAGCATTGAGCGACCTTCGAGTGAAGGCAGTCTTTCTTCATCCTGATGATTTCCATTTTCTCCCACGGTGATGAAGATGGTGGCAGACATCCCGTATTCCTGCAATATTGGGAATGCCGCTTTATATACTGTTTCATATCCATCATCAAAGGTAATGACAAATGATTTTTCAGGGAAAGATTTTTTCATCCGTAAGCAATCGGCGCCTTCCAATAGGCTGATGGTTCGATATCCGTTCTTAAACAGTTTCCTTAAACCATGCCGGAATAGGTTCGGTGGAAATGAAGTGACGGAAGGCAGGTCATCCAGGGTGTGGAAAGTCAATATGGGCAGGCGTTGAGTCATATCTTATTTTCTAAGTAGCCATATCGTTTACAGATTTCGTCAGAGGATTCATGGTTGAGAATTATAAAATTGGCCGGGAGTCAAGTCAAGAAAAGGCCTAAAGTCTAAGGTTTTTTTACTTTTGGCTGTGATAAGAAAATGGGTACAGACTCAAATCCGCTGCTCTGTTTTCCAAGGAGCGAGGGTGACAGCCATGCGCTGGAGAAAGACATTGAAGAAGATGCCCAGCAGGGCGGTCATGACCAGACTGACATAGACACGCCATAAGGTAATTCCGGTATTGTCCACCAGTTTATGATTGAGGATGAGTCTGATAAGGGTTGAGAGGATGACCGAGGGGGGCGGGAAAAAAAGGGAAGAGAGCCAGCCCAAAGAGACGCTCAATTCCCAGGCGATGGCGATCAAGAAGATGATCAGCACCGTTACTAAACTTTCCCTCTTAAACCCAAAAAAGCGATGATTTTCTTTCATCGGGTCATCCACAGCTTTTTCGTACCTCCTCCTCCAGGATCTTCCAGATGTGTCCCTTCATTTTTCCAAAATCAGGCAATTCTTTAATGGAGAGATCCCGGGGACGCTCAAAGGGGACGGGTATTTCTTCTCGAATATATCCGGGCTGGG
>DCUS01000011.1 GCA_002327885.1 Syntrophaceae bacterium UBA2208 | reverse complement strand
AAAAAAGAGGGACATTTTGATGACCAAAAAATACGAAGAAACCCACCCATGGATTACCTTTAACCTTGATCTGAGAATGGCAAGCCATCGATTCTGGATGCTTCTGGGGGAGGCACAGTCTAAATGCAGACACATATCGGGAGTTCCCCTTCGCCCTGAGCAGGCTAGGGAGCTTCACCATATTTATCTAACCAAAGGGGTGCGAGCCACTACCGCCATAGAAGGCAATACCTTGTCTGAACCAGAAGTGAAGAAAATAATTGAGAGCGATCTTAAACTGCCTCCCTCAAAACAATACCTAAAACAGGAGATCAGGAACATTGTTGAAGCTTGTAATGCCATTGCCGAGAGAGTGGGCAGTTCGTTGTCATCGGACGATACAATAACTTTGAAAGACATTCTTGATTTCAACCAAAAGGTTTTGAAAGACATTCCGGAAAATGTAGAAGCGACCATCCCAGGTTCAATAAGAGATTTCCCGGTTGTCGCAGGTTCTTATAGGGGAGCTCCTGCGGAAGATTGCCAGCTTCTTCTTAAGAGATTCTGTTCCTGGATGAACGAACCTTCCTCTTTCGATCTTGGGGAAAACAACAGGTTGGCATCGGGTATTCTGAAGGCAATAATGGCCCATCTTTACCTGGTCTGGATACACCCTTTTCATGATGGCAACGGCAGGACCGCCCGTCTGTTGGAGTTCAGATTCCTGCTGGAGGCCGGTGCCCCTTCACCGGCAGGCCAACTGTTGAGCAATCATTACAATGAAACGCGGGAGGAATATTACCGCCATCTCGAGATTTCATGGCGTAAGAAAAACGGTGTTCTGGACTTCATGGAATATGCGCTACAGGGGTTTGTTGACCAGCTGGAGGAGCAGATCATCCGCATAAGGCTGGATCAGATCGAAGTGGCATGGGAGAATTACGTCCATATTCAGTTCGGAGAGACCAAGACCGAAAGACGAAGAAAAAAGCTTATGCTTGCGATATCGGCTGAAAAGGATCCTGTCCCCAGGAACCGGATTTTATCCCTGGATACAGATCTGGCCGTGCAATACCTGAACAAGACCACTAAAACTCTCTCCCGTGACCTGCGTGATCTTGAAAAACGGGAATTATTAGTAATAGAAAAGGACGCAGTAAGGGCGAACACAGATCGCATTATAGCTTTTCTTCCCATTCTCAAACCGGCGATCATCCCGGAACTGCTCGTCCTAAAAGGGAAAAAGCCGGATCCTGAAGAACGGAAAGAGTTATAGTGATGACGGAGAACATGGAACGACTCGGGAAGGAACCTACATGTAAAGACATCAAGAAAAGGCTGTAGTTATACGACAGGAAAAGCCTTTTGGGGCTGATCCAGGATTTTTATTCTCTCAGCAGGGATAACAGTATGTTCCTTCAAACCCGGTCCGACGTCGAAGGAGATGCCTTGAAGTTTTACAAGGAGATCATTGCTAAGTGGGTGATTCCTCCGGGTAAGTGGGAACCGAAAATGTCGGCATCAAAAGGAAAAATAGCGGTCTCGGACTACAAGAAAGTCTTGGGAAGACCGGAAAATACCGCTGAACTGGCAATCTATTACCGCGAGACCTGCACTCGATTTCTTACGGATCACGAAATGGAGAACTTCGGTTAGCAAGATGCTTTTGTACTGATGTTCAAGGAGGCCCTGAAATACGTTAGAACTCTGGATACAGATGCCTGCGGACTGTTTCTCGAATGTCTTGAAGCAGTCCTTTATGATTGCCGTGGCTTTGGCTACGGGGTTGGTCTATGCTATGAAGATATGATGGATGAATACAAGTTGGAGGCCGATGACGAAGAGTCCTGAACATGCAAATAGAGAACTGGAGCTCCTTAAACAGGAAAACGCCCTCTTAAAAAAACTTCTCAGAGAACATAACATCCCCTGGGGACATGAAACTGGTGAAAACCGGCCCCTTTTTGGATCTCGCCAGGCTGAAACAGCAAAATTGTCTCAGGACAGTATAAGCACCTTTCGAAATCTTTTCAGGGGGCGTCCTGACGTATTTGCGATACGTTGGGAGTCAACTACTGGGCGTTCCGGTTACTCACCGGCATGCAAGAATGAATGGAAGCGAGATTTGTGCAGCAAACCCAGGATAAAATGCGCCGGATGTGAGAACCGAGAACTGCTCCCACTAACCGAAAAAGTTATTGCAGACCATCTCGAGGGTAGACACATTATCGGGATCTACCCGCTACTGGATAATGATAGCTGTTTCTTTCTCGCTGCCGACTTCGACGGAGCGGACTGGCGCGAAGACGTTCTTGCCTTCAGGAATTCCTGTAAAGATTATGGTATCCCGGCCGCTCTGGAGATCTCCCGCTCAGGCAACGGGGCACATGCCTGGATATTCTTTTCAGAACCTGTCCCCGCGGCTGGTGCCCGCCAATTGGGGGCCGCTCTTATCAGTCATACCTGTTCTTCAAAACGGCAACTGGAATTATCAAGTTATGACAGATTTTTCCCCAATCAGGACAAACTCCCCAAGGGAGGATTCGGGAACCTTATTGCCCTTCCTCTCCCCAAAAAGGCAAGAGAGCTTGGAAGAACAGTATTTGTCGATGAAAATTTTTGCCCCTTTGATGATCAGTGGGAATACCTTGCCTCTGTTCAGAAGATCTCCAGAGAAGATCTGGAAAGATTGATCCTTCTTGTGAGCGGGGGGAAACACCCATTGGATGTGGCCATGATTCTGGAAGAAGATGATGAGCCATGGATCCGTCCTGATCGTGACCCTGGAAAAATCCCGGGGCCTCTCCCGAGGTCTTTGAATATTGTTATGGCCGAAAAAATATTCTTCGAGAAGGAAACACTCTCTCAACCACTGTCGAATAGACTGATAAGATTGGCTGCATTTCAAAATCCGGAATTTTATAAAGCCCAGGCAATGAGATTTTCTGTCTGGAATAAACCTCGAGTGATCGGCTGTGCCGAGAACTATCCAAAGCATATTGCCCTTCCGAGAGGATGCCTTGATCCGGCGTTATCTTTATTGGAGAAGAACGGAATAAGCATAACCATTGACGACAAACGTGGACCAGGGAGGGCAGTTAAGGTTGCCTTTACCGGAGAATTGCGGAAGGATCAGCTAAAAGCAATAAAGGAGTTGTCGTATCACGAATTCGGTGTCCTTTGCGCTCCAACCGCTTTTGGTAAAACAGTTATTGCCGCGTCGATGATAGCCAGAAGGGCTGTCAGTACCCTCGTAATGGTGCATAGGACAGATCTACTCAGGCAGTGGGAAGAGCAGTTATCAAACCTTCTGGAGATCCACGACGGGGAGTTGGGATCGTTGGGAGGCGGTAAAAAGAAGCCCGGAGGAATCGTAGATATCGCTGTAATGCAGACACTTGCCAGAATGAAAGACCTACCCGGATTCCTTGAGAAGTATGGGCACATTGTCGTTGATGAGTGCCACCACATATCGGCTTTCTCCTTTGAATCGATAATGAAACAGGCTAAAGCAAAGTACGTAACTGGACTTACAGCGACTCCGATAAGACGGGATGGCCATCATCCGATAATCTTCATGCAGTGTGGTCCCATTAGACATAATGCTGAGAGAGCCTTTAAAACAAAAGACAAGATGCAAGTTTTGCCCCGTATGATCTCAATCTCAGGTGTTTCGCAAGTTTCAGGTATCCATGAGTTATACAGAGGTATTGTACAGAGTGAGGAAAGGAACAGGCTGATTGTCCGCGACGTTGTTTCGGCCTATCTCGAAGGCAGGAAAATCCTTCTTCTTACAGAAAGGACCCAACATCTGGATATCTTGGCCAATGCTCTTGGAGAACAGGTTAAGACCTTGTTCATCCTTCACGGTCGATTGCCGAAAAAAGAGAGGGAAGCGGTTATTAAAAATCTTGGAGAAATGGATGTTTTTCAACCCAGAGTGATAATGGCAACTGGAAAACTGATCGGGGAGGGGTTCGATCATCCGCCATTGGACACCCTCATTTTGGGGATGCCCATATCATGGAAAGGAACGCTTCAGCAATATGCCGGTCGTCTTCATCGTGAACTTGCCGGGAAGCATGACGTTCGGATCTATGATTACGTAGAAAGAGATAACCCAGTTCTGGCTCGAATGTGGGGAAAAAGGTTACGAGGTTACCGGGCATTGGGATACCAGATCAGCCCCTCATAGGACCTTGTCTGATTCCCATCCAACAACAATGAGTACGTCTTTTCAGCAAAGGTCTTCTCATATCTATCTTTTTGCGCATTAACGTATGCAATTATGGCATTTCAAGGTCTGACCCTAAGCCTTTGGTTTTGCCTAGCCCTTGAACTTTCGTCTCGTCTCACAAGGTGCCCCAAGCGCATAGTCCCGAGTCGATCCTCGAGGGGAAGCGCCAGGGTACGCTCCTAAGATTCTCCTGTCGTCTTGCTTCTCGCCCACCGGGCCTTC
>DCUS01000239.1:6206-11471 GCA_002327885.1 Syntrophaceae bacterium UBA2208 | reverse complement strand
AAGTGCTTGATTTTATGGGATTGCTTCGTCGCTAAGCTCCTCGCAATGACACGTGGCTGGACTTTTTACGAGACCATCACTCTTCCATTATTCCATTTTTACACTTCACTTCTCTGCTGAATACAACTAAGCATCTGCTCGAGGCGATTTTTTTCAAAGCCCACCATCACCTCATTGCATGCAGTAATCACCGGAACGCTTCGCGCCCCTGAAAGTTTTACCATCTCGTCCAGCGCCGCCCGGTCTTTGGTCACATCGTACTCCGTAAATTTGTACCCCTTTTGCGAAAGGAACTCTTTCGCCATCTTGCAGTAGGGTCAGGTAGGGGTCGAATAAACCTTAATGTCTTCCGCTGCCATCGTGATTCCTCCTTCCAAAATATTCATTGATCCCTATTCGGATCTTTATCCTTTTTACCCATATTCCTTTCCAATTGTCAACGAATGTTTTTCTTTGTTTTTCCTTTATGAGGAATTAGGATATAATAGCCTTTGTCAAGTTCAATGAGACATAATTTGAGGATAAATAATCAATTGAGCATAAAAATTCTTCACGAGGCGGCAAGAGACTTCCGCTATCTTCTTAACCGGGGATATCCGAGGAAAACTTCCCTGGAATTGGTGGGAAATCGATATGGGCTCACTTTTGACGAGCGCCACCTTCTTCATCGTGGAGTCTTTTCGAACCCTGATTCCAGATTGAGACGGGAGAAAAAAATCCCGTTACAAGAAGTCCGAAATAAAGACCTCGTTCTGGATGGTCACAATGTTGTCATGACCATTGAAGCGGGGCTCTCCGGTAGGCCTCTCATTCTTGGAGATGATGGTTTCATTCGAGATATCTCCGGTCTATCTGGGAGGTTTAAAACGACGGAAATGACAGAAAAAGTGATCCAATTCATCACCCATGCCATAAAAAATATTAAGCCCAGACAATCCCTTTTTCTCTTTGATGCCCCGATCAGTATGAGCGGAAGATTGGCTCGGAAGGTCAGACTCCTCTTAAAGAGAGAAAATCTACCGGGAGATGCCATGGCGGTGAGGGTCCCAGAAAAGATTTTAATTGGGTTTCCTGGGGTCATCGCGACCAGTGACACGGCGATCATCGATCAATCCAAAATGGTTCTGGATCTGGCGGGTTATATCCTGAAAAAGAGAGGAATACTTAAAACCCTTCTGCGGTTGAGAAAAAGATGAACTTTTTAAGAAACAATGGGTCACGCAAAATAGATATTATTTAATCCAATTTTCGTCGTAAATTTGCAATGATGATTCATTATGGCTGATCACTATCGCTGGGTCATTCTCACTGTCGTTTATCTATCCATTCTCGCTTTCACACTCATCTTCCAATCCATTCCCCCTATCCTCCCGCTCATCATCTCCGAATTCCATCTCACCTACGCTCAATCCGGCCTCCTGATGAGCCTCTTTGCCCTTCCCGGCATCTTCGTCTCTGTTTTGGGCGGATTCCTTGCGGACCGTTCTGGAATGAGGTCTTTAGGAACAGCTTGTTTTTTGTTAATGATCGGAGGAACCTTGCTGGTGGGATTAGGGATGAATCTTCAGGTGTTGGGGATGGGAAGAATCATTGCCGGGATCGGAGCTTTTACTTTATCCGTCTTCTTGCCAAAACTTCTTTCTCAATGGTTTAAAAGAAAGGAGTTAGGACTTGCGATGGGAATCTTCAATACCGGCGTTCCCCTTGGCTCAGTTATTTGTTTTGGTCTTTTCGGGAGGATGGGAACTCTCGGAGGATGGCGTATTCCAATTTTATTTACCGGGATCTATTCACTCATTATTTTCATCCTTTTTTTAATTTTTCACAGACCCTCCCCTTCGCAAAAAATGAATGAAGACAAATCACTTAACATTTATAAATCGTTAACCCAGATGGGGTATCCAATCTGGTTAGTGGGTTTTTCCTGGCTCTGGTTCAATGCGGCCTTCGTCTCCTTTGCCACTTTTGCACCCGACCTTTTTATAGGGAATGGTCTCACGATTGAACAGAGTGGAATCCTTATCGGCATCCCCCTTTTGGGCTCTCTTCTTTTTAGCACCCCCATCGGATATCTGGTAGACCGATTTAAGCATCAGGAATGGTTAATTGGAACGGGAGGCATGGCACTGGCCATCCTGGCATTATTTTTTAATTTTACCTCTTCGTTTCTATTTCTCGCCATTTTGATGGGACTTTTCTCAGCGATGATCCCTGCTCCCATCTATTCTCTTCCTCCAGAAATTCTAAAAACGAACAATGTCGGATTGGGGTTCGGCGTCCTTTCCACCTGCTCGAGCGTTGGTTTATTTGTTGCCCCTTATCTGGTAGGAAAAACCAAGGACTTAACCGATTCCCACAACTGGAGTTTCATCTTGATCTCCTCCTTTTTCTTTCTCACCACGATTTCCATTTTTTTCGCCCAGCGCTCTCGGAGCTCTCCCAATAACACGGCTTTGAAAAGATGATTGCACGGATTTTCTATTTATTTTCAATACAATGTCAATCTATGTTATCAGTTTCTTAGCCGGTGTGATCATAGGTTTCCAAGCCTTTTTTGAAACCCCTAAAAAATCCTAAAAAATCCTTGACAAGACAAACCCCTTGGCGTATAAAAAGGAGAGGTCTGGATACAGTATACAAAAATTTAATGGAAAAGGAGGAGGTTTTGTGGAAACATTATTAGGAGGTCTTCGGGTCAGCAAAAAGAAATCCCTTCGGGAAGAAGTCTATGAATCGCTAAAAAAATCCATCCTCCATGGAAAATTGAAGGCTGGACAACGTCTCATTGAGGAGCAATTGGCTCATCAGGTTGGAATCAGCCGCACTCCTGTCAGGGAGGCCTTCCACAAACTCGAAAGGGATGAGTTGGTCATTCGACTTCCCAAAGGAGGGTTTGCTGTCAGGGAATTTACCCGGGAGGATGTGGAGGAAATTTTTGGGATTCGAAGCGCGCTCGAAAGCTATGCCGCCTATTTGGGGACCCTTCACATCACCCCGGATAAGGCTTCCATTCTGGAGAAAAAATTGAAGGAATCGGAAGAGGCATTAGAGCGGGGAGACGATGAAAAGGTCGTACAACTCCACACTGAATTTCACGATCTCCTCTACAAATCCTGCAAAAGTAAAAAACTTGTCGAAATGATCAATAACTTCCGCGATTATTTTTATCGTTATCGCTCTGCTTTGCTTCATATCGAAAACGGTATTCATTACTCCAACAAAGACCATCGTCAGATGTTGGAAGCCATGAAGAATAAAAATGCAAGGTTGGCGGAAAGGCTGGTCAGAAAACATCTGGAGAGAGGAAAAGACCTTGTTCTAAAAGAAATCGAAGAGGGAAGAATGGCCCCCTAAGCCCTGTCGTTGTGTAAGATTCGGGTGGGATAATTCCCCCAAATCTGAAAAGAACTCCTAAAATTCAAACATTGAATGCCTTTCAACATCAGGGTAAAGGAGAAGAAAGTGGAAAAGAGGATTCGTATCTTAGTTGCAAAACCTGGCTTGGACGGACATGATCGTGGAGCAAAAGTGGTTGCGCAAGCCCTTCGGGATGGGGGGATGGAGGTCATTTATACGGGTCTCCATCAGACCATCGACCAGATCATCAATACAGCGATCCAGGAAGATGTGGATGTCATCGGCCTATCCATTATGTCCGGAGCTCATTTGCCGATCTGTGAAAAACTGATCAAAGAGATGAAAAATAAACAGATCGATGACATGATGGTAGTCGTCGGGGGTGTCCTCCCAAAAAGGGATATCCCGAAATTACAAAAAATAGGCATCGAAGGAATATTTCCAGGCGGAACCCCTTTTGACGAATCCATCCAATGGATCAAAGAACATGTAAAAACTCGATAGAGGGAAGAGGATCGTTCTCTTCGCTCACCTGAGGAATGAGGCAAAAGATTTAAATTCAAACCTCCTACCTTAAGCGATCCTGCGACAATCTAAGGAGATCAACATGGGCGTAGCAAAATATGTTAAAAATGAGAAAGACGAAGTCCAGGATGTCATCCTCCAGTCGGGCATTCACATCAAACCCCTTTACACCAAAAAGGATCTGGAGGAAATTGGGTTTGATCCAGAGAAAGATTTAGCGCCACCCGGGGAATATCCTTTTACACGAGGGATCCATCAACTGGGTTATCGAAGCCGGGAGTGGACAACACGTCAATATACAGGTTTTGGAACACCCATGGAGACCAATGAGCGTTTCAAATTGATGATCTCTCATGGTCAGACCGGGCTCAACGTGGCCTTCGATCTCCCAACCCAGATGGGACTTGACTCCGATGACCCCCTGGCTGAGGGTGAAGTGGGACGAGTTGGTATGGCCGTCGATTCTCTCCGTGATTTTGAGGTGGCATTCCAAGGCATCCCTCTTGATCGGATTGGCGCCGGACTCACCATCAATGCTGTGGCAAGCATCATGCTGGCTATGTTTCAGGCGACAGCGGAAAAGTATGGATTCAAGAAAGACCGTGTGAGCGCTACTCCTCAAAACGATATCCTCAAAGAAATGATCGGCCGGGGGGCATGGATCTTTCCTGTCAAGCCAGCCGTCCGACTCATTGGCGATACGATCGAATACGCGATGAAGGAACTTCCCCGGACGAATCCTGTGAGTGTCTGTGGTTATCACATTCGTGAATCAGGTTGCTCTCCGGTTCAAGAGATCGCTTACGCCTTTCAGATTGCCAATACTTACATCGAAGAAGTCCTTCACCGGGGTCATCCCATTGATAATTTTGTAAGAGGCTTCACCTTCAATCTTAATGTCTTTGGAAACCTCTGGGAGCAGATTGCTAAATTCAGGGCGGCAAGAAAGCTCTGGGCCATCAATCTTAAAGAGCGTTTTGGAGCCAAGGATAGCAGGTCCCTTCTCCTACGGGGTATTTTTGGCGGCGGCGGATATGGAATGACCAAAGCTCAGCCGGAAAATAATATCATCCGCGGCGCTTACTACGCCCTGGCCGCGGCATTGGGAGGAGCCCAAACAACTGCGCTCTGCTCTTTTGACGAAGCTTATACCATCCCGACTCCGAGGGCAGCGCTCCTTTCCCTGAGAACGTTTCAGATTTTGATGGAAGAGATTGGGTTGAGGGACACGGTTGACCCATTGGCAGGGTCCTATTTCATAGAAACGTTGACCAAACAAATGGAAGAAAAGATTGTCGAAGAGATGAAAATAATTGACGAGATGGGCGGAATGATCAAAGCCGTCGAAACGGGATATGTTCAAAAAGAAGTGGCCAAACAGGC
>DCUS01000239.1:0-6113 GCA_002327885.1 Syntrophaceae bacterium UBA2208 | reverse complement strand
TCCAGTTATTAAGGGATCTTGAAAGCGCTTCAAGGGCTCAGAAAAATGTCATGCCTTATCTTCTCGAATGCTGTAAAGCGTATGCCACGGTGGGCGAAATGACCAAAGTCTTCAAAGAAGTCTTCGGGGAATTTAAAGAACCATCTATCTTTTAAAACACGGAATGATGGAAGGTTGGGTTAATGGAATGATGGGTTCCAAATATTCCAATATTCCACTGTTCCAATATTCTAATTTGGGGGTGAAATATGGCTTTTACAATGTTTGGTCGGACGATTCGGAAGATTGGTGTCATTGGTTCAGGAAATATCGGTCCGGATATTGCGCTTCATTTCAGTCAAAACCTTTATGCTTATGGTGTCCCGGTGGTGGTCGTTGATATTGTCCAGGCAGCATTGGAGGCCGGTTCAAAAAAAGCGGAATCAAAAATGGCCAAGGCTGCCGAAAAAAAGATCTTCAAGAAAGAGGTGGCAGACGCCATCTTCAAAAACATGCTTTTCACCACCGACTACGGGAAAATCGCCGATGCGGATTTTGTGATCGAAGCCGCATTTGAGAGAGAGGATGTCAAGCATAAGATCTTTGATCAGTGTCAGACATCCTGTCCGAAAACGGCAATTTTCGCCTCCAACTCCTCGCACATGGAGCCTGAAGTCATTTTCCAAAAAATGAACGACAAGAGCCGTTGCCTTGTCATTCATTATTTCTACCCGGCCGAGAGAAACATTCTGGTTGAAATTGTTCCCGGGAAAGACACCGATCCCGCTCTGACAGAATATTTGATGAAATTTTACGAATTCCTTGGAAAGGCTCCCATTAAAGTAAAGAGTCGCTATGGCTATGCCGTGGATCCTATTTTTGAAGGCCTCTTTGAAGCGACGGCCTTAACCGTGGAGAAAGGGCTGGCCACTGTCAAACAAGCCGACGCCATCGTTCAAAAAGCTCTGGGAATGGGCGTGGGACCATTCACCGCTCATAACCTTGCGGGGGGGAATCCGATTACCCAGCATGGCCTCAATGAGATGCACACAAAGATCATGCCATGGTATCGTTCCCCTAAGATCCTGGACGATCAGGTAAAATCTGGTAAACCCTGGGAGACCGCCGCAAGGGGAGAGGTGGTTGAATACACTCCTGAAACCTATGAGGCCGTTTCAAATAGAGTCATTGGAGCTTATTTCGGGATGATTTGTGAAATCGTCGGAAGCGGCATTTCCAATATTGGGGATCTGGAGTTGGCCATGGATGTGGGACTGGTCTTAAAGACACCCTTTGCCATGATGAACAAGATGGGAGTGAAGAGAGCCCTTGAGCTTGTCGAGTCCTATGCCAAGGAAAATTCGGGTTTCAAGGTCGATGAGATTCTAATAAAACAGGCTGCATCAGGGCAGCCATGGAAGATTCCGGTGGTCTTCAGAGAGGACAAGGCGGAGGTGGCCATTGTAAAGATTCGAAGGCCCAAGGTCCTGAACGCTCTGAATGCAGACGTCTTTGAGCAACTGAGGGAGGTCTTTACTGGCATCCAGAAAGATCCCAAAATCAAAGGAGCCCTCCTCACCGGATTTGGAACAAGGGCCTTTGTCTCAGGAGCGGATATTGGAATGCTGGCTGCCCAGAAAACCCCGGAAGAAGCTGAAGCCTTCTGCCTGAAAAGTATGGCCATATTGAATCTAATTGAAAATTTAGGAAAACCTGTTGTCTGTGCCATGAACGGGCTGGCTTTCGGTGGGGGAAACGAGATGGCCATGTCATGCACCGCTCGGATTGCAACAAAGGGTCAGAAGGTTTTTGTTTCTCAACCCGAACCCAGGCTCGGCATCATCCCTGGAAATGGAGGGACTCAGAGGCTTCCGAGGCTGATCGGAATGGAAAATGCCTGGCCATTACTTCGAAATGCCAATTCCATATCCTCCGCTCAGGCCAAAGAACTTGGCTTGATTCAGGAAGAAGTCGAAGGGGATCTCATTGGAGCAGCCATGGACTGGGTAAAAAAGATTCTATCCGGAGCAGTTCATGTTCCAGGGATCAAAAAGGACCCTATTGCCACTCCATCAAAACTTCCGGATGTGGATATTGGCCATCTGAGCCGGAAAATTGACGCTCTCGTCCAGAGGGCAGTTTTGGAAGGGGCCAAGATGACTCTCGAAGAAGGATTAAAATTAGAAGCCAAAATCTTCGGGGAGTGTTTGTTGACCCGGGACATGAAAATTGGGATCGAAAATTTTCTAAAGAACGGGCCGAAGGTCAACGCAGCTTTTGTGCATAATTAAAGAAATGAATTTTCCATTATTCCATAGACGAGCGGTCTCTTGATCAACATCGGTGATTGGATAAAAAAATGGAGTTTTCTTCAACCTCATAAAAGAGCTTTAATCTTTGAGGATCATCCCTTTACCTATCAAGAGGTAAACCTACGCACCAATCAACTCTGTCATTTTCTCCTGGGAAGAGGCATTGAAAAAGGGGACAGAGTCTCCGTCCTTCTCTACAACTGCCATCAATATGTAGAAATTTTCTTTGCCCTTTCAAAAATTGGCGCCATTCTCGTCCCCCTCAACTGGCGATTGGCAGGACCGGAACTGGAATTTATCATCAAAGACAGTGGGGCCAAGATGATCATCTTTGAACCTGAGTTCGAGGAAATGATCTCTTCTATCCGTCCCCAGTTGAATATTTCACATGGAGATTACCTATCGGTCGGATCTCCCTGTCCGGACTGGGCAAACGATTATGAGAAGGCTCTTGTTGACAACCCTGTCCTTGAACCCGACCTAAAGGTCTCCGTCGGAGACGAAGATCCTCACATCCTCATGTATACCTCCGGGACCACAGGCATCCCAAAGGGGGCGATTCTCTCCCACCGGAAAACTTTCTTTAACGCTCTGAATGCAGATATTTTTTATAGCCTCACCTCTAAAGATTCCATGATCGTTTCCAGACCGATGTTTCACTCCGGAGGACTCCTCGTCGAAGCGGCTCCCGTTCTTTACAAAGGGGGAACCCTTCTTCTCAAGAAACGGTTCCGGCCCAACGAAATCCTGGATGCGGTTCAAAAATACCGGGTGACCCTTCTCGAATTGCCAGCCACGGTATACCAGTTCATTCTTAGGGAGAGCGAATTAAATCAATATGATTTAAGTTCCATCAGATGTTTTTTCACCGGGGGCGAAAGAGTGCCCAAGACGATGTTAAAGGAATACTACCGGAAAGGAATTACCATCTCCCAGATATTCGGCCAAACGGAGGCCTCCACGATCACCTTTCTGTCCCCTGATGATGCCGTCTTAAAAATCGGGTCTGTAGGGTTGCCTGTCTTTCATGGCGAAGTAAGAATTGTTGATAAGACGGGTAAAGAGGTCGGTCCGGGAGAAGTGGGAGAGATCATCATTAAGGGCCCTACCCTGATGAGCGGGTACTGGAGACAACCGCAACTCACCGCTGAAACCATTCGAGACGGCTGGCTCTATACTGGAGATCTGGCCAGAACAGATGAAGAGGGATATGTTTATATCATAGACCGTGAGAAAGATATGTATATTAGCGGAGGGGAAAATGTCTATCCCGCCGAGATTGAAAAAGTTCTCCATACTCACCCCAAGATTATTGATGCCGGAATTGTAGGGGTTCCGGATGAAAAATGGGGAGAAGTGGGGGAAGCCTTTATTGTTCTTAAAACTGGGGAGACCATGAACAACGGGGAAGCCATTGAATTCCTTAAAGGAAAAGTAGCCAAATACAAGATTCCAAAGTATGTGGAGTTTATTGAGGAACTTCCGAAGACCGCAAGCGGTAAGATTCAGAAATTTATATTAAAGGAATGGCACAAAAGCAAATCGTAGGGTTGAGTTAGGAGTTCAACTGCCTACCGTAGGCAGGGAGTTCGGAGATTTAAAAAGATGTCTCCGAACTACGAACTGTGGATTCCGAACGAAGAGGAGGTTCAAATGCTTGAGAAGCTTTATCGGTTAGGTTGTGATATAGGCGGTACCTTCACCGACTTTGTTCTTCTCAATGATCGGACAGGGGAGTTAAAAATCTTTAAATGTCTGACCACTCCCAAAGACCCCTCTGATGCCGTAGAGCATGGAATCAGAGAGATGGAGAGAAATACACCTGGCTTTGTGGAAAAAATGGACGAAGTCATCCACGGAACGACATTAGTCATCAACTCGATTATTGAAAGAAAAGGAGCCAAAACAGGGCTGATCACAACAAAGGGTTTCAGAGATGTCCTGGAGATAGGGAGGGGAATTCGTTATGCCCCTTATGATGTATTCGCTGAATTTCCAAAACCCTTGATTCCAAAGCATCTCCGTCTCGAGGTCGACGAGAGAGTTCGGAGTGATGGCACTGTCCTAAAGCCTCTGGACCCCCAAGAAGCAAGACAGGCGGTTCATGACCTGCTCAAAATGGGCGTTGAATCGATTGCCGTTTGCCTCATTAACTCTTTTGAGAATCCAACCCATGAGCTGATGCTCAAAGAGATCATTGAAAAGGAAGCCCCGGGGATTTCTATCTCTATTTCATACAGGGTTCTTCCCCAGATTAAGGAATATGAGAGAACCAGCACCACGGCGACCAACGCCTATGTAAAGCCTCTGACGGGAAGATATCTCTCCGGCTTGGCCGGAAGACTGGAGTCCATTGGTTTTAAAGGAAAGCTCTTTATCATGCTTTCAAGCGGAGGGGTCACCTCTGTTGAAACAGCCGCGGAATTCCCTGTCAGGATTATCGAGTCGGGCCCAACCGCCGCAGTCATCGCAGGTCAGTACTATGGAAAGCTCTTCGATATCTCGGAGATGTTCTGCTTTGATATGGGGGGGACGACAGCCAAATCTTGCCTGATTCAAAAAGGAGTGGCCGGCGTGGTGCCGACGTTTGAGGTCGGTCGCGTTCAGAGGTTTATGAAGGGGAGCGGGTTGACCATTCAGGTGCCCGTGGTGGATTTAATGGAGATTGGAGCCGGAGGAGGGAGCATTGCAAAGGTGAGCAGGATGGGGACGCTCCAGGTGGGGCCGGAAAGCTCTGGAGCGGAACCAGGTCCCATCTGTTACGGGATAGGAGGAACGGATCCCTGTGTCACCGATGCGGATCTCTTGCTGGGCTACCTTGATGAGAAGTACTTCCTTGGCGGTGAAATGAACCTTGATAAAGAAGGAGCAAGACGCGGGGTCGAGGAAAAAGTGGCTAAACCCTTAGGCGTTTCATTCATACATGCTGTATGGGGGATTCATGATCTGATCAATGAGACAATGGCCGCAGCGGCCAAGACCCATATCGCTGAAAAGGGTGGAAATCCGAAAATTGTAACCATTGTCGCTTTTGGAGGAGCAGGACCCGTTCATGCCTATGGTTTGTGCAAGAAGTTGGGGGCGCCTCGATTACTCGTTCCGCCGAATGCGGGAGTGGGCTCAGCCCTTGGCTTCTTCACTGCCCCCCGGGCCTTTGATCTTCTCAGGAGCCATAAAGTTTCTCTCGGCGCTGCTGATTTAAATGAAATAGAAAAGATCTTCAAGGAATTGGAAGCAGAGGCGATAAAAATATTGAAGAAGGAAGCGACGGAAAAAGATATTAGAATTGAAAGGTCCCTGGATATGCGTTTTGTCGGCCAGGGATCGGAGACCAATGTCTCCATCATTGGCAGAGATTTTACAAAGATGAAAAAGGAGGAGGTTCGGCGGCGATTTGATGAAGTCTACGAAAAATTATATGGAAGGACCTATCCCGACTCCGAAGTGGAGTTCATCAATTTCAAGGTCAGGGCCAGTCTCCCTGAACGACTGATTCAATTTTCAAAACTGGATAAAAAAGGAAAATCTCTTCATCAAGCGATCAAGGGAAAACGAGAGGCTTACTCCCCTATCGCTAAAGATTTTATTCCCTTTACGGTCTATGATCGATACGAACTTTCTCCCAATTCAAAATTCAAAGGCCCGGCTATTATAGAAGAGAGGGAGTCAACGGTCGTTGTCGGTGAGGATGCCTCCGTGTTTGTTGATGATTTTGGATTTCTATGGATTGATATCAAATAGGATGAGGTTGAAGGAGCGTCCCGCAAAGCGGAACTTGAGGTTGGAGGCAGAACATCTTGCCTCAAGTGAAACGCTCCTCAA
>DCUS01000111.1:3826-16537 GCA_002327885.1 Syntrophaceae bacterium UBA2208 | reverse complement strand
TGAACGATGTCCTGAACGTTATCATTTAGGGACAGTGAGAATAGTCTTTAGGTTAAGGGTAAGAAGCCCGTCACGAATAAGGTTGGTCGGTGACGAAGCTTGTATGGAAGCTCGAGATTTGAAATAAGAAACTCGATTTTTAAAACCGTTATTGACGATTATTCTTGTTGACTTTTCAGAGAACTTCTATAATAATTTTAACTCAGGGCGCTTAGTTCAGGGGGAGAACGCCTGCTTCACACGCAGGAAGTCACTGGTTCAAATCCAGTAGCGCCCACCATTTCTAAAAGGTGGAGAGTATAAAGAGGGGACAGGCTACGTTTTAAAAAGATTGCCTGCCCCCTCTTATTTGGCCACCTGTCTAAATGATGGAGAGAAAATGAATTGCGGGAGTGAGAATAATATCCTTTAGGGTGTAAACGTTATTAAACCCCTCCGGATTACGCACACACTGCACCGCATACCTTGGTTTGAGTCGACTAACAAAATATCGCAAATTTGGATCCACATCTCTCGCTGTCAATTTAGTTTCCACCAAGGCATAGGGTTTCTGCCGATCCGTAATCAGGAAATCGACCTCTCTTTTCTCTCTATCGCGTACATAATTCAGAGCAAAATCGCCGAAGCCCCAATCCGTCCAAGCATCACAGAGTTTATACAAATGAAGAGCGACCAGGTTCTCGAATCTTGCTCCAGGGTCCTCAATGGTTGAAAAGTTGAATAGGTAGATTTTTTCTTCCCTGCGAAGTGTTCGGGCCAGTCGTCCAGCGTAGGGACGAATTTTAAAGATGAAGTAGAGACGCTCAAGAGCCTCTATCCAGCCCTGTACGGTCATAAAATTAACCCCCAAATCCTCTCTAAGGGCATTAATAGACAAAGGCGAACCGACCCGTTCTGGGAGAAGCATCACTAACGTTTCGATAAGGCCAATCTCACGAATTCGGGTGAGGTCCCTCAAATCTTCTCGGATGACTAAAGTCTGATGAGACCGGCGCCATCGCCGAAGACGGGATTCACTTCCAGAAAAGAGAGGTTCAGGAAATCCTGTCAAAGTCTCCAAATCCCGAAGGCCTTCGCCAGCCCCAGCAGGAACTTGTCCGTTTTTGAGATTCTGCCAAAACCTTTCTGGGGTGAGAACCGTGTTTCGGTCTTCCTGAATCATTTCTCCCAGGGTGAACGGGTGCAAGTGATAAAGATGATACCTTCCTAACAAGGAATCGCCACCCCGTTGATAGATGTCAAGCCGTCCGCTGCCTGTGATCAGCATTTCAATGTCTTTCCCTATCGAATCATAAAGTCCCTTCAGAAATCGCTTCCACCTGGGGTACTTGTGAATTTCGTCCAGACCGATGCGAACCTTTTGCTGTGGAGGAGGAGCTCCTGCCCTTTTCCAAAAATCTTCAGGATTTTTAATGATGGCCTTACGATGACTTTCAATGTCCCAATTAAAATAGAACGCTTCCATCCCAACCTCAGACAGAAGATGCTTGGCCAGTGTCGTTTTGCCCACCTGCCTGGGACCCGCAATGAAGGCCATTTTGGACTCTTCAACAAAAAAACGAGTGATTTCAGGAGCCAGGTATCGCATAGATGCAATCTTTATTTGGCTATAAAAATGTCATGACATTTTTATAGGATTATATAAAGATGGTTTAAACTTGTCAAGAAGTCAATTCAATCGCCCCAAGTCCAAGCCACCCAGAACCAATTTTCTTTGAAGGAGATGGCTATATCGTCTGATAGGATGAAAGGTACTGGTGCTCTAATTTTGCCACACCTGTTTGGATTGCTGCTTCCTTGACATAAGTGGCTACGCGCTCTGAAACTTTCTTGTTCAGGACGCCCGGAATGATATAATCCTCGCTCAATTCTTCCTCTGTCACCATTTGGGCAATGGCATTGGATGCAGCCAACAACATCTGATCATTGATCTCCCTTGCTTGACAGTCCAAAACTCCCCGGAAAAGACCGGGAAAACAGAGGACATTGTTGATCTGATTGGGATAATCTGAGCGTCCGGTGGCGATTATTCTTGCTAACCGGCCTACTTCTTCAGGCATGATCTCAGGATCGGGATTCGCCATGGCGAAGATAATCGGATTTTTGGCCATTTTCTTGATGTCGTTGGCATGAATGACGCCAGGTTGAGAAAGGCCAATAAAGAAATCTGCCCCCTTTAGTGCCTTTGATATGGGTCCACGAATCCTCTCTAAGTTTGTATTTTCTGCGATGAGCGCCTTGATGGGGTTCATGTTTTCCTTTCGACCCTTATAGAGAATTCCACTTCGGTCGCATCCAATAATTTCTTTCACCCCCGTAGAGAGGAGAAGTCGTATGGATGCAATTCCGGCCGCACCCAAACCGCTGACCACCACCCGGACATTCTCTAATCTTTTGTTGGCGACCTTCAAGGCGTTGATCAGCCCTGCCAAAATGACTACGGCTGTTCCATGTTGATCATCATGAAAGACAGGAATGTCCAGTTCATTTCTCAATCGTCTTTCGATCTCAAAGCAACGGGGGGAAGAGATATCCTCCAGATTCACTCCGCCAAATCCAGGAGATATAGATTTGATCACTGTGACGATTTGTTTTGGATCTTTCGTTTTTAAACAAATGGGAAAGGCATCGACACCTCCAAATTCTTTAAATAGCATGGCTTTGCCTTCCATGACCGGCATCGCTGCCTCGGGGCCAATATCTCCCAGTCCAAGAACAGCGGTTCCATCTGTTACCACCGCGATGGTATTCTTTTTAATGGTAAGATCATACGCCCTCTCTCGTTTTTCATGGATGGCCATACAGACCCTTGCCACTCCCGGAGTGTAGGCCATTGAAAGGTCCTCCCGTGAATTTAACGGGATTTTATTTTTAATCTCAATCTTCCCCCCCTGATGGACCATAAAAGTTCGATCGGTCACTTGAAGAACATTTGTTCCTTTAATTCGTCTCAGTTCATCCACAACTTTCTGCCCCATCGGGATATCTGCGACACTCACAATGATGTCCCGAATGGTGATGTTCTTCTTAAATCCAACGATATCCACGGCGCCAATGTCTCCTCCCATTCTACCAATCATTGAGGTGACTTTGCCGAGCATCCCAGGTTTTGAAACAATTTCAAGCCGAATGATAATGCTATAGCTTGGGCTGGGTGTTTTGATCATGGATCTCTCCTCCTTTTTCTGATCACCTGTCTATCGACCATTTATTTGGCGGTTCAGTAGAATACCACTGCTAACGAACCAATAACGGCCTGGGTAGCCCATGTAGTTTATAAAGGCCGATAATATTAAAACATAATTAATAATAATAATCAAAATCAATCCAATCCTGATAACAAGGCAGCCCTATCGTGACGGGGTGGCGATAATTTCCCTTGATTTTTGCCGGTAAATGTTATACTTTATTTTCCAGAAAATTTGTGTTAAACAGCTTTTGAATTTGAAGGGTTGTAATCTACCTCTCAATAGGAATAAACGGCATGTCCGGACATTCAAAGTGGAGTACGATTAAGAGGAAAAAAGGGGCGGCGGATGCCAAACGGGGAAAGCTCTTCACCAAGATCATCAAAGAGATTATGGTAGCCGCTCGATTTGGGGGAGGGGACATCAATGCCAACCCGAGGCTTCGGACTGCTGTCCTCGCTGCAAAAGCAGAGAACATGCCGAAGGATAATATTGAACGGGCGATTAAGAAAGGGACCGGGGAGCTGGAAGGGGTTAACTATGAAGAGCTGATCTACGAGGGGTACGGGCCGGGCGGCGTGGCCATGATGATGGAAGTGCTGACGGATAATAAAAACAGGACCGTGGCTGATGTGAGACATATCTTCTCCAAACATAATGGGAGTCTTGGGGAAAATGGTTGCGTCTCCTGGATGTTTGAAAAGAAAGGGTTGATCGTCACTGAAAAGAGCGGGGTCGACGAAGATCGTCTGATCGAGGTGGCATTAGATGCCGGAGCCCTTGATGTGAAAGATTCAGGCAAGGAATTTGAAGTGACGACCGATGCTGCAAATTTTGAAGAGGTGAAAAAGGCCATTGAGGGAGCTGGTTTCAAATACACCTATTCAGATATAACGATGGTTCCCAAAAACACTGTCCGCCTGACCGGAAAAGAGGCGGAGCAGATGCTTAAGTTAATGGAAGGACTTGAAGATTCTGAAGATGTGCAGAAGGTTTACGGCAATTTCGATATTGCCGATGAGGAGATGGAACGGCTCAGTGCATAAATTTTCCTATTTCAGTTGATTGGTAAGCCACCCTCTTCAGAAGGAAAGTGATCGGGTGGCTTTTTCACATCTGGAGAGCTCTTTCTATGAAAGCAATCGGGATCGATCCAGGTTTGGCCATGACGGGGTTTGGAATCATAGAAGCTCTTCCCCGTGGAGGGAAAGCTTGTGATTGGGGGGCCATTCGGACCGAAGCAGGTTGTCCCATTCCTCTCCGTCTAAAAACCATCTATGATGAACTCAAAGGGCTCCTCGAAAAATGGAAACCTAACTTTCTCGTATTAGAAGAGGTGTTTGTCTTGAAACAGTTTCCCAAGGCGGCTATTCAATTAGGAGAGGTCAGGGGAGTGATCTACCTCGCTGCTCAGGAAATGGAGATCCCTGTGGTCGAAGTAAGACCGACGGAGGTGAAGAGCGCATTGACCGGAAGCGGTCGGGCGGATAAGGAACAGATGAAGAAGGCCATCCGCCAAATTCTCAGGATGGAGACCTCCCTGAGCTCGAGCCATGCAGGCGATGCCCTGGCCTTGGCCTTGACTGGCCTTACGAGAAATGAGAATTTTCATTGGTAATCTCCTTGAGCAAATGCCAAGGCTTTAAATAAATGATATTGTGTCTGAAGAAATAGATGCTGAAACAAGTTCAGCATGACAAAAGGAACCAAAATGTCATTCCGAACTCGTTTCGGAATCTCGATGTAAATTCGTTCAACACGTTGATATCGATGCGCCATGCTGAGATAAAAGGATCTCATGATAAGATATATTGAAGGTAAATTGCTCAAGAAAGAAGAAGATAGAATTGTTGTTTTGGCGAATGGGGTAGGATATGAGATCCTCATTCCTGCAATCGTTCGACAAACCTTCAGCACGAAGAAGGCGGGTGAGGATGGAGAAATTGTGAGGCTCTATATTTATTACCATCAGACCGAACGCCAACCCAAACCTCTTCTTATCGGGTTCAACTTCGAACCGGAGAAGGAATTCTTTGAAAAATTTATTACTGTGGAAGATATCGGCCCTCCCACGGCAGTGAAAGCCTTGATGATGCCTATCCCAAAGATTGCCAAAGCCATAGAGGAAAGGGATTCGAAAACCCTCGAAAGCCTGAAGGGAATCGGGAAAAGGACGGCGGATAAAATGATCGCTACACTCCAAGGAAAAGTGGGTAAATTTGCGCTTATGAGAGAAGACCAAATTCCAGTTGAGTTGGAGGTTGTGGACTTTAAAAAACAGGTGGAAGAGGTTTTGGTGAAAGATCTCGGCCATAAGTTAATTGAAGCCCAGCGTTTGGTCAGGGAGGCGATGCTTAGAAACCCGAATGTCTCCACCCCGGAAGAATTATTTGAGGAGGTCTATCGGGGCCAAAAGGAGATTGTGCCCTCTTAAGCATTGAAAAGGGTCTTTGTGTTAAAGTTAGGAAGCCGGTTTGGTTTAGGGCAGAGGGGTTAAGGCTAAAGATTTTAAGACTCATGACATCACCCATCGACTAAACTGGCTTCTTTACCCTACCCTATTTACCTTTGGCCTTTATTTCCAAAATAAAGGGAGAAGGAGATGAAAAAATCCGAAGAGGGACAAAAACCTGACTCAGAAGAGAGAGAGGAAGGGATCCAACCCGAAGTTGAAGACTATCTTGATCTGAGGCCGCGGAAGCTTTCTGAATACATCGGTCAAAAACAGGTGGTAGAGACTCTGGAGATTGCGATCCAGGCAGCCAAAAAAAGGGGAGAGCCTCTTGACCATATCCTCTTTCATTCTCCACCCGGACTGGGAAAAACCACTCTCGCTCATATCATCGCCACGGAATTGGGGGTTCGTATTGTCACCTCCTCCGGGCCTGCTATCGAAAAAGGAGGCGACCTGATCAGCATCCTCACCCATCTGGAAAGAGGGGACGTCCTGTTTATCGATGAGGTGCACAGACTTCCCAAGGTGGTGGAAGAATTCCTCTACCCAGCCATGGAAGATTTTTGTATTGATTTCATTTTTGATAAAGGGGCTCATGCGAGAAGCCATCGGTACCGGTTGGAACGGTTCACCTTTGTAGGCGCTACCACACGGGCCGGGCTTCTTTCCGCGCCACTTCGGGAGCGTTTTGGAATATTGAGGAACCTCGATTTCTATTCGCCCGAAGAACTCTGCCGGGTGGTGAGACGATCCGCCGCTCTCTTAAGAGTTCCCATTGACGAAGAAGGGACGGAGGAGATCGCCAAGCGGTCGAGAGGCACCCCCAGAATTTCGAACCGGCTTCTGAAAAGGGTCAGGGATTTTGCCGAAATCCGGGGGCAAGGGAAGATCGACAAACCCATTGCGGATGAGGCGTTACGTTTGGAAGGCGTGGATGAGATCGGTTTGACGAGCCTCGACCGGAGGTTTTTAGAGACCATCATCCGGTATTATAAAGGAGGGCCAGTGGGCCTCGAGGCCATTGCCGCCACCCTCCAGGAAGAGGCGGATACGCTGGTCGATATGATTGAGCCCTTTCTCCTCAAGATTGGTTTTGTCGCCAGGATGCAAAACGGAAGGAAAGCCACCGAATTAGCTTACCAGCATTTCGGACTCCCCTACTCAGAGGCTGGAAGACAACTCTCCCTCCCCACCCGCAAAAAACATTGATTTCTTTTCGGCGGGGGAGATCAAAAGTGAGATTAACCCTTCTTTAAATCTTTGTTGATGTCGATTTTGGCTTTGGACCGGAGTTGTTCGAGCCAGTTCTGGAGCGACTCTTCCTGCTTTTGGTAGATCAACCTTTTTTCAAGATTCTTCTTAACCGTTGGGAACTTATTCTGGTCGGCTGGCTCGTGCATGGACAGGCTGACTACAAAATACCCATCCTGTGTCTTAATGACTTCTTTGGGAACGGGATTTTTTTCTGTCAGCGAGGCGAGACTTTCCATCAAATCCCTGGCAGGGCCAATTTTGGAGATGACTCCAACCGTGCGGGTGAAAAAGCCGGTCTCTTCAATAGGAACCCCTTTTTCTCTTGCCACCTCTCTAATATTTTTGCCTGAACGAATTTGATTGAGGAGGTCTTCGGCGATCTGACGAGCTTTCTCCTCTGCCTTCATTCCAATCACTTTTCGAGTCACCTCTTCTTTTACCTCATTCTGGGGCGGGATATAGGAGTCCTTCCTGTTCACTAACTTCAAGACATAAAAATTGGGCGGAATATTCACGACGGGAGAGATCTCTCCCAACTTCAGAGAAAAGGCGCTGGAATAGAAGAGAGGATTCTTGCCGATGTCCGGGATGTCATCGCCCTCCTTAAAAAGGTTTGAGGTCTTAATCGGAATATTTTTTTCTCTTGAATATCCTTCTAAATCCCGGTTCCGGAAAAGGGAGTAGAAAGCGTCCTCCGCTTTTCGTGAAGCCTCCGATTTTGCTTTGTCTTTTTTTAAGGCCTGAAGTATCTGGTCTTTCACTTCCTCAAAAGGCTTTTGTTTTTCCTCCTTCACCTCCTCTACTTTTAAAATATGAAATCCGTCTTTTGCCGGGAGCACTTCAGTGAGGTCGCCCGCCTTCATCGAAAAGAGAATGGATTCAATTTGTTCATCTGAACTTCCTTTTTGAATCCATCCCATATCTCCTCCCTTAGAGGCCTCCTCCGCTTCAGAGACCTGTTTGGCTAAAGAACCAAAATCCTTTGTTTTTTTGGCTTTCTCCAAGATTTCTTCAGCTTTCTTCTTTTTCACTTCCAATTGATCGGCTGTGTCTTGCGGTCCCGCTTTGATCAGGATGTCCCTGACCCGAATCTGTTTGGGTATCTTATAAGTATCCTTTCTGGCTTCATAATGACGTTTGATTTCTTCGGCGGAAATTTCAATCTTATTTTCGAAATCAGAAGGACGGAAGAGGAGATATTGGACTTGAACAAAAGCGGGGATTCTGAATTCCTCTTGATGTTTCTGGTAGTAATCTTTTATCTCGATCTCATTGGCACTGACCTGATTTTTGAATGAATCAGGAAGGATCTTCATGAAGGAGAGATTGATTCGTTCATTTTCAAAGAGATAGGTTTCCAATATTTCTTCTTCAGAAACCTTTCCGGCGTTCATTTTAATCAGATTCACCGCCTTCGAAAGGAGAAGCGCTTCCCGTTGGCTCTCCTCAAACCCTTCGGGGGTCACCCTGTTGACACGAAGATATCTCTCATAGTTCCTTTTATCAAATTGGCCATTGACCTGAAAAGCGGGGACAGATTCAATCGCCCCTCTCAGTTCTTCGTCAGGGACTGAAATCCCCAATCTTTTCGCCTCCTGCAGGATGAGGATTTTGGAGATGAGATCGTCTAAGATCCTTTCTCCCAAACGAAGCTCCTCAATCATCTTCTCCGAAAAAGATGGGCCTAATGCCTCTCGATACTGTCTCATTGCCATTTGAAAAGCATCATTATACTGATTCCATTCAATCGTGACTCCATTCACCTTGGCCGCATAGGTTTCTTTTTTCTCCCGGAAGAAGGAATACCCCCCCCAAGAGATGAAAGTGACGGCAACCCCTAACAGCAATACCTTGAGCATCCAGGAGGAGGCATGCTCCCTCAATATTCTCAACATAAAGTTTCTCTCCTTTGACATCCCATATTAATCAATTACTCTTAAAAATACAAGAGCTTCTCGACAATGATCCTTAGAAAAGAATTCACTTGATTCTTTATGGTTTTTAAGTAAAAAATGCATCATGAATGTGGTGAAATCTTGAAAGGGCAGCGATCACTTTCAGAGGGGAGGGAAAACCATGTATACTTTTCTTTTAACAGAGGAAGAGAAGAGACTGCAGGAGGAAGTCAGAGGGTTTGTCAGGGAAAAGGTGCCGAGCTCACTGATACGAGCCATGGATACCGATCAGGTGAGATATCCGAAAGAGTATATCGAAAGTCTCGCAGCACAGAATCTCCTGGGACTCCGCTTCTCAAAAGAGTGGGGAGGCAGAGGAATGAAGTGGACCGGGGAGGTAGCAGCCATCGAGGAGATAGGCGTTCTTGGATCAGGGATGACCTGTCTCTACTCGCTCGTCAGTATCTGCGGCGAGGCGATCCACCATTTTGGCACTCCAGAGCAGAAGGCAAAGTATTTAAAACCCACCCTTGAAGGAAAGCTCTGCTGCGCGGAAGCCCTCACCGAACCCAGGGGCGGGTCTGACTTTTTCGGCGCGACCACCATTGCCAAAAAGGATGGAGATCATTATATCCTCAATGGCCAGAAACGTTTTGTGGTGGGAGCAGAGGGGGCAGACTATTTTCTGGTCTACGCAAAGACCGCGCCGGAGGCGGAACCTCATCAATCGATTTCCTGCTTCATCGTCGAAAGGGAGATGGAGGTGGAAGTCAAGCATGTCTATGGACTCCTGGGTTCACGCGGAGGAGGGACCGGCCGTCTCTATTTTAATGACGCCAGAGTGCCGGCGAAAAATCTTGTGGGTCCTTTAAATGGAGGGTTCCTGGTCTTCAACCGGATGATGATTCCTGAGCGATTGACCACTGCGGCCGGAGCGCTCGGCATGGCCAGGTGCTGTCTGGAGATTGCTACGCGCTATAGCGACCGAAGGAAGGCTTTCGGGGAGGCGATCAGAAGATTTGAGGCGGTCAGTTTCAGGGTGGCTGATTCGATCGCTAAACTCGATGCCGCCCGGAGTCTCGTGTATGTAACGGCAAGACATGTGGACGAGGGGTTCGATTCGAGGCGGATGGTCTCCGAGGCCAAAAAAACCTCCACGGAAATGCTCTGGGAGGTTGTCAACCATTCCATGCAGGTGATGGGCGGGATTGGATATACGAATGTCTATCCGATCGAGCGGTTTTTCCGTGATGCCAGATTACAGATGATCTGGACCGGGACGAATGAGATCATGAATCTTCTCATTCAACATGAATTTTACAGAGAGGTGTTGAAAAAAGAGAGTGGGGCGAGGGATGTAGAAAAAGATGCGATTGATCTTGAGGGAGAAGAGGAGAAGGTTTATGAATAGGCAATAACCAATCTTCAAGCACCCATCTCCAAATAATGACCGAAATCTCAATAACCAAAATTTTAAAATATTGGATATTGGGGCATTGGAATTTATTTGGGGCTTGGAATTGGGTGGTTGGAATTNNATTTGTATTACTGGAGTTGGAATCGTCTCTTCAATCGGGATCGGGAAAGAGGAGTTTCTTTCATCCTTGAAGGATGGAAAGTCGGGGATTGAGGAAATTAAAGAATTTGATACTCATTTCTCCCATTCGAGAAAAGGAGGTATCGTACGATCCTTCCATCCCAAGGATTTTATATCCGCGGGGAAGATCCGGCGCCTTGATCGAGCAAGCCAGTTTGCCATTGCCGCCTCGAAATTAGCTTTGGCCGATGCAGGTTTCTCGGTGACCCAGGAAAATAGCTCAAGGGTCGGAGTGATCCTTGGCTCCGGTTTCTGCGGCCTCTCGAGTTCAGAGGAATTCCATCGGGGCCAGGTTCTGAAAGGGTTTCTTGATTTAAACCCCATGCTTTTCCCCAATACGGTTCCGAATGCCCCCTCCAGCTATGTCTCCATTGATCTTGGGATTGATGGGGTTAATTCCACCATGGTTCAATCCTTCTGCACAGCGGAAGCAGCCATTCTTTTCGCCTGTGATCAACTTCGGAAAGGGAAGGCAGATCTGATCCTCACAGGGGGCGTGGATGAACTGAGCGAGTTTCTTTACCGTGGGTTTTCGGAGCTTCAATTTTTGGCCAAAGATCAGGGCGATGGGGAAAGGTCCTGTCCCTATGATAAGATGAGAAATGGACTGGTATTGGGAGAGGGCGCAGGGTTATTGGTCATTGAAAATGAGGAACATGCCCGATCCAGAGGGGGAAAACTTTACGGTTATATTTTAGGGGACAGTTTGGTCGGGAGATCATCTCAAGGGGATGGATCAGAAGATTTGAAACGCTCAGTTGAAACGACACTCGGGGGAAGAGAAAGTATCTCGATCGATTATCTCAGCGGAGCTGGGAATTCGTCCAAAGCATTGGATGCCCTCGAAGCAAAAGGGATTAAAAAGAGCTTTCCTGCCCAATATCTTCAAATTCCTGTCAGTTCCATCAAATCAATGGTGGGAGAGGCCATCGCATTCGGCGGGATAAGAATGGTGGCGAATGTGCTTTCCATGGAAAATGACATCATTCCACCGACCATCAATTATCTGAATGTGGATCCAGACTGTAATCTCCATTATGTCGTCAATCGAAAATTAGAACGGGAGATTCGGACGATCCTTCACCTGGGGATTTCACCGGAAAGTTGCTTTTCGTCTATCCTGGTAGGTGTTGAATGGAGTGGATAGCCGGCCATTGGAAATTCATTCTTGTTTTCACTTTAATTCACTTCTCCTTAGGGAGATCCTTCTCAGTTCTCTATGCCATTTTCAACGAAATGTCGGTCTTTTTCTACTTTCCCCTGGCCCTGGCCTATGATTATGTTCAAATACCTGTCTATGGGATGATCCTGGAGCATTCAAGCAAAAGTTTTTTCCCCATACGATGGTTGAAGAAAAAAACCGACCACTTCTTGACCCACTTGGAGGAAAGGCCGTTTTTAAAGAAGGTGATGTCCATGGGGAATGTGGGATTGATCCTCCTTTCCGCGCTTCCCATCCGGGGTTTTGGAATCCTTTCAGCAAGCATCGTCAGTTTTTTCCTTAAAAAAGGGAGGACAGAAGGAACCCTCCTGCTGATGACCGGCTCCTTCATAGGCATTTTCATCATCATGGGGATTGCCAAAGGAATTTTCAAAATTGTTGCGCTCTTTTAGGTATTTGTGAACGGATGGGGAAAGGTAGCAATAGAAATTCGAATGTCAAACGACTTAGTGAGAAAATAAAAGTCGTTGGTTTGAGGGATAAGGCAAACCTACCTGCCGGTAGGCAGGGATGCCAGTTTTGTTAAAGGGTTAGGTCATTGGTCTTAAAGATTTCACTTTACCCCTTCACTTTGCCCAACCTGGCTTCCTATCCGTAACCTTAACCCCCCCTTCATCCCCCCTTAAATTAAGGGGGAAATAGAGAGGGGTTATCAATTTTCATGGGTCTTGGGTGCCCTTCGGCGATGGGGCATAAGTTGGAAATATGGAACCAGATGATATCCTTCAAAACCTGCCTCATTCCTTTCCTTTTCGTATGATTGACCGGATCATCGAGATCGAAAAAGGAAAAAAGGCGATTGCCCTCAAAAATGTAAGCATTGATGAACCTTATTTTTCAGGCCATTTTCAAAATGATCCTGTCATGCCGGGGGTCTTGATTCTCGAAGCGATGGCCCAGACTGGAGGACTGGCTTTTCAGTCCTCGTTTGAGAAGGAAGAAGGGATTCCGGTTTTGGCAGGAATCGAAGTGTTTCGGTTAAAAAGAAGAGCGATCCCGGGAGATCAACTTCTGATCGAGGCAGAAATTTTACATATCTTCTCTCATCTCGCCAAAGTAAAAGTCCAGGTGAGAGTGGAAAAAGAAATATTGGCTGAGGG
>DCUS01000111.1:0-3787 GCA_002327885.1 Syntrophaceae bacterium UBA2208 | reverse complement strand
TATATGAGGATCCCTTGCCAGAGGGTTCTCAAGCGGGTGGGGGTAAAAGGGATTGAAGGGGGAAGGGCCATGGATGTCGGAACAGGCCCTGGAATTTTCCCCATCTTTCTATCGAAGGCCATTCCGGGATTCCGATTTAAAGGAATAGATCTCTCTCCAGTGATGATCGACCTTGCTAAAAAAAACGCCACGGAGGCGGGAATAAACAGTAGGATTGAGTTTGAGGTCGGCTCGGCCTACTCCCTCCCCGTTGAAAATCATTCTCTTGATCTTTTACTCTGTATTAACACCCTTCACCATTTAGACCGTCCGGTTGACTTCTTTAACGAGGTGGCCAGATCCTTGAAGGGGGAAGGGGCGTTTGTTATAGTTGATTTTCATCGGGATGCTTCTTTTGTTTTCATCGGAATCTTTAACCTTCTCTGGAAGTTCTTTTTTGGGAAACATCCCAAAGCGAGAGGAGGTTTTTTAGAGTCAGTCCGTTCTTCTTACACCCTTCAAGAATGCCTGACTTTTTTGAAACAGTCAAAGTTGAGAGACTGGAAACTTTATACTCGAACCGTCGAGATGTGGATTGAATCGACCACCCACGAGAGGAGGAAGGGATGATGAAAAAAGGAATAAAAGGCAAGTCTGTTTTAATCGCAGGGGTTCTACTGGTCTTTTTCGTAACTTCTGTCTGGGCTGCCTACAATATGGTCATGGATTATAGAGTCTATCAATACTCAGGTCATAAGGCGAAGAAACCGTATCCAGGCACGCTTCAAATAAAGGTGGTCAAGGATAATCGACCTGAAAAAGAAAAAGTTCAAAAAGACGATGAGCACCCTTATACCTTTGACGCTTTATGGTCTGAACTGGTGGATGAGATGTTGGCAAAGGTTCTGGAGAAGGAGTTCAGCCAATCAGGACTGGTGACGTCAGTTGATCTGAAGAATGAGCAGGCCGACACCGTCCTGGTCATTGAACTCAATTCCTTTCATGGCCGATGGGCCTCTGTATCTCAATCCTTTAAGCCGGTCTACGACATCTACGGCAACACAGAATTTTCAGCGCGTCTTATTTCTCGAAAAACAGATCGGACTTTTTTCAAAAAGAGCTATACGGGAAGATCAAAGACTCAAGCAAGCCAGTTCAGAAATAAATATGGTTTTTGTGCCATTGAGGCAGGAAAGGCCTTCAAAGAGGCGGCCGTCAAATTAATGACAGATGTTGAGATTGCCCTCTCCGGAGGCAAAGTGAGCGAGTATTAGTCCTAACCTGCCGGACGAGAGGAAGCGACCTGGGGATCAGTTTTTATCTCCCTGTTACCTTTTGACTGAAGATGGGCATGAATATTCATGGTGAGCAGGTCGATTGCCCCCTATGTGGAGGCACGGAAAACATTCCTCTTTATCGGGAAGGTTCCTTTGAAATGGTCCGGTGTTGTTCCTGCCAATTCATCTTTCTCAATCCAAGACCGACCAGCGATTCCCTCTATCGTTTCTATCAACACTATCTTCCGGAAGAGGAAAGCTCGATTGAATCATGGAAGAAGATGATGAGGCCTATCTTTCATCGGGCCGCCCATCTGCTCCAACCATACAGCAGAGGGAGACGGCTTTTGGATGTGGGAACGGGTTTCGGATTCTTTTTAGCAGAGATGAAAAAGAGAGGATGGGATGTGACGGGGGTCGAGATTTCTCAAAAAGCAATGGACTATGCCAGAGATGTTTCCGGACTGGACATCCGCCCCGGACCTTTGGAGAAGGCAACCTTTCCTAACGATTATTTTAACGTGGTCACCGGATTCTATGTCATTGAGCACCTTCCCGATCCCATGAATTTTTTCAGAGAATGCCGCCGAATTCTAAAACCAGGAGGGCTTCTCCTGTTGAGATATCCTCATACCACGCCGATCAAGAATCTTCTTCAATCATTTGGCATTAAGAATCGTTTATACGACCTGCCCGCCCATCTCTCCGATTTTTCGCCCCAGACGATTGAGCAGGGTTTGAAACGGGCCGGGTTTGAAAGATGCAAACATTTGATCGGAGGGTATACGCTTCCCCCGGAACTGGGAAAACGAGTGGCCTCTTTATTTTTTGGGGGCCTTTCTGAAGCTTTCTTTTTTCTCAGCAGGGAGAGGTTCCTCTTCCCGGGAGTGAGCAAAACGGTATTGGCCTTTAAGGGGGAGCGTTAGGATCGGTAGAGCAACCCCTCTCTCTTTGTACAGGCTGTGTCGCAATGTCATTGCGAGGGAGTGCCTGCCCGCCTACCGGCAGGCAGGAAGCGACCANNCTCAGCCAATCAGCGCTGATGAAGCGGTTCAGCGTTTGAGGGAATCCCAGGAAAAAACAAAGGACTTTTCCGCCGACCTTTATCAAGAGAAGAAGCTCTCCCTTCTAAAGGAAAAGATCGTCTCAAGAGGAAGAATTCGATTTAAAAAACCGGATAAGGTTTCCATTGAACTCTTCCATCCGGAATCAAGCCAGATGGTCTTTGATGGGAAGATCCTCCTTCTTTATTATAAGGAGGAGAAAATGGCGGAACGTTATTCTCTCCGCTCCCATCCCATCGTAGAGCGATACCTCCTTTTTTCAAAAGATCCTTTTCAAGAAAAGTTTGCGGAGTGGAAGATCACCGAGGATCGAGAATCTTTTTTAGTGATGGAGATCACCCCTAAAATGAAAAATCCTTTGTTTATCAAGACCCGACTTCGAGTTTCGAAGAAGGATTGGATGGTGACCGGAATGGAAATGATCGAGAGGAATGGAGATATGACTTCCATTCGTTATTCAAACATGAGGGTCAATACGGGCCTTACGGATTCAGACTTTGAGATTCGTCTGCCAGAGGATGTGAAGATCACGGACGTCCGATGAGGAAGAGAGTCGTCATCACAGGTCTGGGTGTGGTCAGTGCCGTGGGAAATAACCTCTCCGAGTTCTGGAATTCCCTCGTGGAGGGGAAAGACGGAATTAAGGAGATCACGGTCTTTGATCCCTCTCCTTATCGAACCCAAATTGCTGCAGAGGTTTCTCATTTTGACCCCGAGGCGCATTTTCCAAAAAAGGAGATTCGGCGACTTTCTCGATGTGATCAATTCGGTTTGATCGCCTTTAGAGAAGCCTGGAAATCTTCAGGCCTTGAACAAGATGACCAGGATAAAGAAAAGGCAGGGGTCGTATTGGGAGCGGGCTCCGGAGGCATTCTCTCCGTCGAAAAATATTTTAGAGATTTTTATCAAGGACAAAAGAAATCTTCCCCCTCGCTTCTCATCTCTTACTCGCTTGCCACGACGACGGACCACATCGCGATCGAATCGGGCCTGAAGGGGCCCCGGACGACCACGGCAACGGTTTGTTCCTCGAGCTCCGCCTCCATCGGGGTGGCCTTTGAGATGATTCAAATGGGTTTGGCTGATGTAATGGTGACGGGGGGAAGCGATTCTCTTTGCGAAGTTTCCTATAGTGGATTTAGCAGCTTGAAGTTAGTCGATCCTGAAAGCTGCAAACCTTTTGACAAGAGGAGACAAGGGTTGGTCATCGGTGAAGGAGCGGGCATTCTTATCCTCGAGGAACTGGAGCACGCTTTGGAAAGAAAGGCCCCCATCCATGCGGAGTTTTTAGGATACGGGATCTGCGCCGACGCTTATCATCTCACCGCCCCGGAACCCAATGGCGAAGGCGTGGAGAGGGTGATCAAAATTGCTTTAGCTGACGCCGGAGTTTCTCCGGAAGAGGTCGATACTATCAATGCTCATGGAACAGCCACTCTTTTTAACGATATTGCCGAAACACGAGGG
>DCUS01000152.1:3619-6973 GCA_002327885.1 Syntrophaceae bacterium UBA2208 | reverse complement strand
GGCGCTCTCCCAACTGAGCTATCCGCCCTGCTTAACAAAGCTAATTTTATGGAATCGCCCCTCCATTGTCAAGCTCAGGCGACCTCGGCCTCTTTTTCATACAGGAGGATCGGACTTTCGTCATGGAGAACAACCTCTTCACTGATAATGCATTCACGGATGTTGGATTGAGAAGGAATCTCATACATCACGTCCAGCATGGTGTTCTCCATGATCGCCCGAAGCCCCCGCGCCCCGGATTTTCTCTTGATGGCCTCCTTGGCAATGGACATCAAAGCCCCTTCGGTGAATCGAAGTTTAACACTTTCAAATTCAAAAAGCTTTTGATACTGCTTCACCAGGGCGTTCTTCGGTTTTTTCAAAATATCCACTAAAGCATCCATGCTGAGTTCATCCAGAGTAGCAATCACCGGAAGTCTACCGATGAATTCCGGAATCAATCCAAACCTCAAAAGATCTTCTGGCTGAACCTCTCTCAGTAACTCGCCCATGTTCCGTTCATGTTGAGACTTGATATCCGCCCCAAATCCAAGGGTTTTCCCTCCGATCCGTTGCTCCACTAATTTTTCCAATCCGACAAAGGCCCCCCCGCAGATAAAAAGAATGTTGGTCGTGTTGATTTGAATGAATTCCTGTTGAGGATGTTTCCTGCCTCCCTTGGGAGGGACGCTGGCAACGGTCCCCTCGATGATTTTCAGGAGGGCCTGCTGAACCCCCTCGCCTGAAACATCCCGTGTGATGGAGGGACTATCCGATTTTCTCGAAATCTTATCTATCTCGTCAATATAGACAATTCCTTTCTGAGTGCGTTCGATGTCATAATCCGCCGACTGAAGAAGACTCAGGATAATATTTTCTACATCCTCCCCCACATATCCCGCCTCGGTGAGACAGGTGGCATCCGCAATCGTGAAAGGAACGTCGAGGATACGGGCCAGGGTCTGGGCAAGAAGCGTTTTTCCTGACCCGGTGGGTCCGATGAGGATGATATTCGATTTCTGGAGTTCTACATCTCCTGATGCGACACGGGAATCAATCCGCTTGTAGTGGTTGTGAACCGCTACCGATAAGATTTTTTTGGCATGCTCCTGTCCGACGACGTATTCATCCAACTTGGTCTTAATCTCCATGGGTTTGGGTACGGTCAACCTTCCCGGGACAAAACGCTCCTCCGCCTCTTCTGCGATAATTTCATTACAAAGCTCGATACATTCATCACAGATGTAGACCGTGGGGCCGGCGATGAGTTTCCTGACTTCATCCTGGCTTTTCCCACAGAAAGAACAATGCAAGACGGTCCCATAATTCCCTCCGTTCGCCTTCATCATCTTCTCCTTTCTGTCCCCCCTTGAGGACTATCCTTGAGGTCGGACGGGACGCTGGATGACCACCTCATCAATGATACCGTATTCCTTGGCCTGATGGCCCGACATATAAAAATCCCGGTCGGTATCCGCTTCAATCCGATCCAATGATTGAGACGTATGCCTGACCATGATTTGATTTAGCTCTCCTCGAAGCCGGAGGATCTCCTTCGCCTGGATATCCACATCCGAGGCCTGTCCCTGAAACCCTCCCATCGGTTGATGGATCAGTATCCTCGAATGGGGAAGAGCAAATCGTTTCCCCTTCTGACCCGCGGCAAGCAGCAGAGCCGCAATGCTGGCTGCCTGTCCCATGCACAGGGTGGACACCTTAGGCCGAATATATTGCATCGTATCGTAAATTGCAAGTCCGGAGGTAACCACTCCTCCCGGAGAATTGATGTAGAGATGAACATCCTTGTCAGGATCTTCCGATTCCAGGAAAAGCATCTGGGCGATGACCAGGTTGGCAATATCATCGTCGATCGCTGTCCCAACAAAAATGATTCGCTCCTTCAACAGACGGGAATAGATATCGTAAGCCCGTTCGCCCCTTCCATCCTTCTCAATTACAATCGGTATCAGTGCCATCGGTTTTTCCCTCAAATAGAATTCAGGCTTGCTTTCTCGAGCAAAAAATTCAAAGTCTTGTCCCGGACGATCCCCATCTTCACTTCGGGGAGGAGGCCATTTTTTTCATAATATCGTTTTACCACATCAAATTTCTGGCGCATCCCTTCCGAGATCTCTCTCAGACGATTGTCCGCCTCTTCATCGGTCACGGAAATCCCTTCTTGACCTGCGATCTTCTCAAGGATGAGGAAAGTCCTCACCTGTTTTTCAGCCATGGCCTTATAATCCTCTTGAAGCTTTTCTTCTGTGAGGCCCAATTTTTTAAGTTCCAATCCCTGAGCAGCCAATCTCAACTTCATATCCGAGACGAGAGCTTTGGTCTGCTCTTCCACTAAACTCCCGGGGACCTCAAAGGGATTCGCCGCAAGCAATTGGTCCAGCATCTGGTCTTTTAGCTGCCTTTCCAATGCCAGCTCCTTCTCCTTTTCGATTTCTCCCCTTAATTTCGTTTTCAACTCTTCAAAGGATGAATAATCTCCTAAGTCTTTTGCAAATTCATCATCCAGCGGGGGAAGAATCTTCTCTTTGATCTCTTTGACTTTAACATGAAATGAAATCGTCTTCCCGGCCCATTTCTGATATCCGTAATCCTCGGGGAAAGAGACTTCGATGTCACTTTCTTCTTCCGGTTTTATCCCGATCAGTTTCTCCTCAAGGGCCGGAATAAACTGCCCGCTTCCCACCTCCACCGTAAAATCGACGGCCTTCCCTCCTTCCAAGGGTTTGCCGTCCAGACTCGCTTCATAATCGATAATGACATAATCCCCCTTCTGGATCGGCCTAACATCCGAAATCGTTTTTAAATTGGCGTGAAGGTTTTGGAGGGCCTTCAGCCGTTCTTCGATTTCTTCATCCTTTATTTCTTCCTTCTTCCCCTCGATCTTTAATCCCGTATATTCTTCCAGTTTGATATCCGGTTTAACTTCAATCACGACGGAATATTGAAACGACTTTCCACTCTCAAATTCTCCCGGGTCGATCGTGGGCGGGGAGACCGGCTGGAGGTTCTTCTCCGAAAGGGCTTGAGGATAGGTTTCTTGAATCAATTTTTGGACCACCTCTGTTTTCATATAATCCTTAAAATATCTCTCCAAAATGTTCCTTGGAACCTTTCCCGGCCGAAAACCTTTAATCTTGGCTTTTTGCCCCAAATCCCTGTAGAAAGAATTCACCTCCTGGGATACCTGGTCCTCCGGAATTTCGATCGATACCTTTTTTTTAATCCCACTGATTTCTTCGACGTTGGCTTTCATTCATCATCCTTATAAGTCATTGAGTTATTGGGCCATCGGGTACTAATAACGATCTGGAACTTTCTGCTCACTGGTCACTGATAACTGATTACTGTTTACTTGAT
>DCUS01000152.1:1733-3541 GCA_002327885.1 Syntrophaceae bacterium UBA2208 | reverse complement strand
TTGGTGAGCCGTACAGGAATCGAACCTGTAACCTACTGATTAAGAGTCAGTTGCTCTACCTATTGAGCTAACGGCTCCCCCCATTTAAAGAATCATTGCAAAATGGCCAATTAGCAATAAGCAATTAGCAATTGCAGAACCCAATATGATTTAAAAGCAATGCTAACTTTCCATTGTTAATTTTTCAATTTGCCTTTATTACTGATGGGTGGCGCGCCCGGTCCGGCTCGAACGGACGACCTGCGGATTCGAAGTCCGACGCTCTATCCAACTGAGCTACGGGCGCTTTGGGGTGAGTGAAGGGACTCGAACCCTCGACCACTGGGGCCACAACCCAGTGCTCTATCCAACTGAGCTACACTCACCATCAACAAAATTATTGCAAAATAATCAATTGGCAATGAACAATTAGCAATTAAAAAAATTCACTCTGATTTAAAAGCAACGCTAACTTTCCATTGTTAATTTTTCAATTTGCACTTATTACTTATCGGTGGCGCGCCTGGAGGGATTCGAACCCCCGACCCACGGATTAGAAGTCCGTAGCTCTATCCATCTGAGCTACAGGCGCTTAATTGCTAAATATACGACTTCTTTCAGTTTTGGTCAAGGCGAATTTGCCAGACGATTTAAGCTCCTTAAGTTATTGAGAAATTCCATCATCCAAGGTTAAACATGATTAAATCTAAAACGTGTTGGGATGAAAGAAGATAACCCCACGAACACAGCGGACATAGTATGAGTTGCTCTTATAGTAACTCAGCACATAGGCGCCGTCGAACATCACGATCCAGGCATTCTTCGTGTCACGGTCAAAGGTTGTGCATGACCAATAGGATAATTCATCCCGAAAGGGAACCTCTTCACGCATCGGAGGCCTTCCTTCCGGACGCGCTTTGGTCCTGTCCAACAGGGATTCCAGTTCCGCTAACGTTGGTAAACGCCAATCCCGCTCCCCATCCAACGAAAGTAATTTTGCATAATCCTGAGCCTCATACCAGGTCATTTCGCCCGGAGATTCGAATTGCCACTCCAGCTTGGTTTTAGGATCGATCCAGGTGGATGGGTTTTGTTTTGCAGGTTCCACTGCAGGCGAAATAATCAATTTTCAATTGGTCAATAATCAATTATTAATGAAAAGGCTAACTCTTCAACATTGGAAACTGACCATTGCTGATTGGCAATTGACAATTGGTCTCTTCAAATGATGTTCATAGAATCTTATAATTTCCTGCAAACTTCTTCGGATCACCCCAGAAAATACACCTTGTAGGACAAACCGCATAACAGGCAGGAACCTCATTCCGCCCTCGCTTTTCGACGCAGAGGTCGCACTTGACTGCCTTCGTCATTTCGTGATTGAACTGCATGACGTCATAAGGGCAGGTCTGGACACAGCAGGTCCCGCAGGAGATACACCTCTTTGCCTCTTGAACAACCAGTCCTTTGGCAAGTCCCTTCTGGACCTCTTTGAAGTTCTTGACCCGTTTCTTCGGGTCCAGGTAAGACATCTTGGCCCGGCCGGTTTTATCGTATTTCCCTTTCTGGGGCTCCCGGATGGCTTTTAATTCTCTATCTCTTCCCAGCCGAAGGTTCTGGCCGCTTAGATATCGGTCAATCGAAATGGCCGCCTGTCTTCCATCCGCAACGGCCTCGATCACGGTCCTGGGGCCTCTTGCTGCGTCTCCGCCTGTAAAGATATCAGGATCATCACTTTGAAGTGTCAACGGATCAACCTTCATGGTTCCCCATTCGGTCAGGGTACAGGAGCACTCCGGCGTCAAACAGCACCAATCGGATTCCTGCCC
>DCUS01000152.1:0-1671 GCA_002327885.1 Syntrophaceae bacterium UBA2208 | reverse complement strand
ACCCGACCGTTGTTACTGATGAACTTCACAGGTTGAGCCAGAGTCTTGATGGGAATTCCTTCTTCTCGACACTGCTTGATCTCTTCCGGTGCAGAGGGCATTTCCTCCAAGCCTCGCCGGTAAAGGATAAAAGCCTTTTCAGATCCCAACCTGCGAGCGGATCGAACCGCGTCCATCGCTACATTGCCTCCACCGATCACGGCAACCCTCTCCCCGAGTTTTACAGGCTTTCCGAGGTTAAGTTGACGGAGATATTCCAGGCCACTGTAAACTCCGTCCAGATCTTCACCCGGAACGTCCAGTCGGATACTTTCCTGGGCGCCGATGGAGAGGAAAAAGGCCTTGAATCCATCTTTGCGTAATTGAGCAATGGTTTTATTTTTTCCCACCTCCACGCCGGTTTTTATGGTCACTCCCATATCGCGAATCATCTTAATTTCAGCATCCACAATCTCACGGGGCAGACGATACGAAGGAACCCCTGCGGTAAGCATTCCGCCCAATACCTTGGCCTTTTCAAAGATCGTTACCTTGTAACCTTCTCGGGCAAGATAGTAAGCACAGGTCAAACCCGCGGGACCCGATCCGGCAATGGCAATTTTCTCCTTTTTCTTAGCTTTGATTTCTGGCATGTATCGCTTTTTTGCCTTCAGATCCAGATCGCCCAGGAAACGCTCAATCGCATGGATGGCCACGGGTTTGTCGATTTGATCGCGGTAACACTCAGACTCACAAGGGTGAGGGCAGACCCGGCCGCAAATGGAGGGAAAGGGGCTTGAAAGCTTGATAAGCTGTAGAGCCTCCTGAAATTTTCCTTTGACAGCAAGGCTTACAAATCCCTGGACGTCGATATGCGCGGGGCACCCTATCTTACACAAGGAGGTTTCCTGTTTTTCCGCCCCGGATTTGCCCACCACCGCCTGACAGCCATTACACTTGTCGCTGTTCACGAGAACAACGCCGGTCTTCGGATCTCTCGTGATCGCATCCTCCGGACAGGCCAAAGCACAGGGGGCATCTTCACAATGGTGACAAAATAGGGGCTTGAAATAAGGAGCCCTCTCGATCACCCGGATCACTCTCGGGCCGACACCAAGCCCATGTTCCTGTTTACAAGCCACCTCGCAGGCATGACACCCCATACATTCGTATTCGTTAAGCATCAATGCAACTTTTCCCATTGCCTTCCTCCATTTATTTTTATCCTATTTAACTTTCAAGACACTTGATACCACCGAATCTTAAAATTGAGATTGCCACGTCGTCCCGCCATAAGGGACTCCTCGCAATGACAGGAAGGGTTTGTTATTTAAGATTGTCATTGCGAGCGCCTGCCTGACCTGCCTATCGGCAGGCAGGCGGTGCGCAGGGATCGAAGCTATTATTTGGATACTACTCATTTGTCTATTCCCCACAGGGAGCGATATTACACAAACAGACCCTCAGGTTCGTCGAACCCATGGCGGGGTCCAGAGTTTCATAAGCATTGTTAGTCAGGATATTGATATTGGATACGTTCCAACCATGGCCCGGATCTTTTTGCTCCGGATACCACCATCCATGCTCTCCCACCACCACCCTCGGATCAATATTATCGTTCAGTTTGACGCGCTGTTTGATGCGTCCCCTTGGCGATGTGATATATGCCCATTGACCATCTTGAATGTTATG
>DCUS01000084.1 GCA_002327885.1 Syntrophaceae bacterium UBA2208 | reverse complement strand
ATTTATCCTATCGCTCCGGAAGACTATGAAGACCTGGCCGTAGCCCTTGAAAAATATAAACTGAATGATGCCGCTTTCGTCTATCAGAAAGATTCGTCAATTGCCTTGGGACAGGGTTTCCGGTGTGGGTTTCTCGGCCTCCTTCATCTCGAAATCGTCCAAGAAAGGGTGGAACGGGAATATGATCTTTCCATCATCCTCTCCGTCCCAAGCGTTCGTTACCGGTTTACCGTGAATGAGGGAAGGATCGTTCACGTTGACAATCCCGCCCATTATCCGGATCCCCCATCCGTTGAAAAAGGAGAAGAACCCTATATTCGCGCCACGCTCTTCACGCCGGAAAAATACCTGGGTGCCGTAATAAAACTCTGTAAGGAGAAGCGGGGAGAGAACTCCAAGCTCAACTATTTAAGCCCGGGCCGCATTGAGTTGATTTATGAGATGCCCCTGGCCGAGATGATTTACGATTTTTATGATCGTTTCAAATCCATCACCCAGGGGTATGGGTCTTTTGACTACGAGGTCCTTGATTACAGAGAGAGCAACCTGGTCCTGGTGGACATTCTCGTCAACGGCGAGAAAGTGGATGCCTTATCACAAATTGTCCATCGTGATCAGGCCCGTCCCCGTGCCTTGCGAGCTTGTGAAAGACTGAAGGAAGAAATTCCTCGACAGATGTTTAAGATAGCGATTCAGGGGGCCATCGGTGGAGAAATCATCGCCCGCACGACGATCTCTCCTTTCCGCAAGGATGTGACAGCAAAGTGCTACGGCGGCGATATCACCCGGAAGAGAAAACTTCTGGAGAAACAGAAGAAAGGCAAAAAGAGGATGAAGACCATCGGGTCGGTGTCCATCCCTCAGAGCGCCTTTTTAGCCGTTTTAAAATCGGACACGGACAATTAAGAAAACGAGTCAGCAGTAATCAGTAGGCAGTAAACAGTAACCAGAATGACTCGAACCCTTCAACCCGAGAAACCCGATGAATCCAATTAACCTCGCAGTTGCACAAAATTACATAAAAAGGGAGGTGGGTATGCTGGAAAACCTTTACAGCGGCACCTTNNTCCAAGCAAAATCCAAAGGCCACCTCATGGGAGATTGCCTGTTACCCATAACCTATAATATAATCCGCAATTGTAAAGGGTTGCCTGCCTGCCGGTAGGCAGGGAAGCACACTTGCCTCCCTTTTTTGCACAACATTAAGGTTAACTCGATGAACTCAGAGAAAACACCCGGCCTCTACATTCACATTCCCTTTTGCCTGAGCAAATGTCCTTATTGCGACTTTTACTCGTCTACCTCTGTCTCTTTCATTTCCCGCTTTCTGGATGCTCTTTTCAAAGAAATGGAAATGTATTGTAATCGATTCGATCCTTTTGACACGGTCTATATCGGAGGGGGAACCCCTTCCCTTCTGAACCTTCAACAACTTGAACGCATTCTGAAAAGGATCAGGGAAAATTTCAGTCTGATATCGAACCCGGAAATAACAATCGAGACCAACCCGGCTGATCTTAATCGATCTTTCCTTGAATCGATGCGAGAGATTGGAATCAATCGAATCAATATCGGAATTCAATCTTTTAACCAAAAAATGCTGGACTTTCTTGGAAGAAGGCACTCTGTAAAACACGCCATTTCAGCCATCGAAGACACAAGAAAGACGGGGTTTCACAACATAGGACTGGATTTAATTTACGGCGTCCCGGCTCAGGACATAGACTTATGGCTGGATACCTTGAAGCAGGCTGTCGCTTTTTCGCCGGAACATATCTCTTGCTATCAATTAACGCTCGAGGCGAAAACGCCCTTGGGGAGAAGGTTCCAGGCGGGAGACTTTCTCTTTCCCGGAGAAGAATTGCAGTACGAATTCTTTATGAAGACATCCGAATTCCTCGAAGAGGCCGGGTATATTCATTACGAGGTATCGAACTTTGCAAGAGGAGAAGAGTATGCTTCACGGCACAATCAAAAATACTGGGACCACTCCCCTTTTCTTGGTTTTGGCCCTTCGGCCCATTCCTTTCAAGGCAATCAACGCTGGTGGAACCATCGCTCTGTTAATCAATACGTCGCTGTACTCAACACAGGAAACTTCCCTGTTCAAGAGACAGAGACCTTGACAATGGAGCAGCTCCGACTGGAGGCGCTTTACCTCGGTCTCCGTACTCGAAAGGGGATTTGCATCCAGGATTTTAAGAACCGATATCACTACGATCTCTTCAGCGAAAAAAAGAAGATATTGGCAAAACTCGAGGAGGAAGGATTCATCTCCTTCCAGGATGGTCACCTCTATCCTACACAGACCGGCCTTGCCGTCGCCGACAGCCTATCGTTGATTTAGACATTGCCAAAAAACTATCAGCAGTGTGGAAAAAAATCTGAAGGTGAGAAATGGAGACAGATACTTTAATCGAAGAACTCAATCTCCTCTGGAAGCCAATCCGGCCCTTTCTCGCAAGGCAGATCGAGGAACTCTATGGCCGCCGGGACGGGCACATCCTGGAAATCGGCCCCTTTTCGGGCCTGATTTTTTCTCTCGCTCATAAGAATGTTGGCGAGAGTTTCTTGATCGCTGCTTTTCCGGAAGCAGCAATTCCTCTGTACCGTCAGGAGGCCCGAAAGCTCAGGCTGGAGGACAGGGTCGGGATCATCGAAAGCGGTGGCTCTTTAATCGATATTGCGGACGAAAGCGTTGATCTGGCGATCTTCCGGGGTGCCCTCTTTTTCCCTGCTCTCTTCCAGGTTGACTTTGGGGCCATTTACAGGAAGCTGAGGACAGCAGGAATCGCCTTCGTCGGTGGAGGGTTCGGGAAGCATACGCCGCCCGAAGTCATCAGCCGAATCGGGAAACGTTCGGAGCAGATCAACGCCGCCATGGGTAGAGTGAGGGTAACGGTGGAAAGTGTGTGGGATCAATTGCGGTCAAACCGCCTGGAAGAAAGATGTGAAGTCACCACGGAAGGGGGTCTCTGGGTGGTGATGAAAAAATAATATCGCTTCCTTGTCTTTACCGAATTACCGATGCCTGACACCGATTTTTATCACAGATGCCTAACACCCAGATGACGCGTCAAGAATTGTCTTGACAGGACATTTGAGAAGTTATACATTTTATTTAGATTGTTCAACTTTATATGGAGAGGTTAGAAATTTATGGCTATTGTTAAAACTTTATCGAAAGGTCAGATTGTCATACCTGCTGCAATAAGAAAGAGATACCGCATCGAGCCCGGTACGGAGATGCAGGTGATGGAGTATGGTGGCATCATCTATCTTATTCCCCCTGTTGAGGACCCGATCAAGGCGGCCTGTGGTCTCTTGCCCCCTAAACCATCTCTTGCTGAGAAGCTCGTCAGGGAACGGAAAGGCGAATTCAAATAATGCGGAAGGGGCCGTTTATCTTCGATAGTCATGCCCTCCTGAAGTTCTTTCAAAAAGAGAAGGGGTATGAAAAGGTTGTCCATCTACTTGAGGGAATAAGAAAAACCGGAGCGACCAAATACATCAACGCCATCAATCTTGGAGAGATCATCTATTCGACAAAAAAGGAATTTGGCGACCAGAAAAAATTAGAGGTTCTGGCAAACATTGAGAGGTTAAACTTCACTATCTTGCCCATCCCTAACAACTTGATATTCCAGGCCGCTGAATATAAGGCTCAATATGCCCTTTCTTATGCTGACTGTTTCGCTCTTGCCTCGGTTGTGGAATACAAAGCCGCCCTGGTAACCGGCGACCCGGAATTCAAAAAAGTAGAACATCTGGTAGAAATCGTCTGGATATAATAGGGTTTCCAGTAGCGGACAAATTACTCTGTCTGCTTCGGTGCGAAAACGACCGAGGAACTTCGGTATTAAAAGGGCTCTTTGCGATCCGTACCCCTATCGCTACTTCAAAGAGTTCCACCATGGGTAGTTTCCATACAAGAAGTTCGTCACCTTGTAACTTTCTATTTCCCATTTCTCGAAAAAGGTGTATATTACAACCCATATTTCAAATTACTCCAGCAGATGGCTTCAAGCCGCTGCTGACCTAAATCGTTCGGCCTCAATAATAACTGCGATAGCGTGATAATTCTGATATAATAGATATAAGGGCCGTTATGGAATTTGAATGGGACCCCAAGAAGGCAACTGAAAACATCCAAAAACACGGAGTCACATTTCAAGAAGCAGCGACAGTATTCGGAGATCCGCTTGCAATCACATTTGACGACCCAGATCATTCTTTAAGCGAAGGCCGGCACATCACCTTTGGGTTGTCACTCCAGAAGCGGCTGATTGTTGTCTCCCATACAGAACGCGGAGACCGAACAAGAATCATAAGCGCACGTCTAATGGACCGCAAGGAGAGATAAATCTATGAGGAAGGATAGAGCATCCGATGAACTCCGTCCGGAGTATAGGCGGGAGGATTTAGGTCAGGGGGTCCGTGGCAAGTATTTTGAGGCCTACCAAAAAGGGACCAATCTCGTTCTCCTGAGCCCCGATGTGGCAAAGGTGTTTCCTACAGAAGAAGCCGTCAACGAAGCTTTGCGGTCCCTGATAAACATCGCAAAGAAATCGACAGGGCGAACAACGCGCTGAACCGGATTGCCGATAGCCTTTCGTTGATATAGTTCTTCTATTGTATAGGATACATCCCGAATATAACGGGTATATTTTAACTCCCCTTCGCTCCCTTCCTAAAACCGCCATTTTTGTTTTATCTTCTGAAGTATTTCGTTCGCCTTGTTTAGATTTTTGTCTGGTTTCGATTTGATGCTGATTCTCGCCTCAACTTGAGGATCGCATCCGGCCAGCGCCTTGGTCAATTGAGCGATTTCTTCTCCCAAGGTTTGAACTTCTGCGGGATTTAAGATGACGGTATTGGTCATTTTCCTTCCAGGCATTGCCAGCGGAGGGGGGACGCGCCCCTTCTGATTTCTTTTCTGAAGATTCGGCAGGCACTGCCTGCCAAATTGCTACGCTGGGAGATTCTCCAGAGGTTGTCTGGAGAATCCGATGTGGTAGAAATTCGCTAGACAGCGTCTGGCGAATTGAACTATGCATTTGATCAGATGATTCTACAGGCACTGCCTGTAGAATTGATGCATTAGTAAATTTATCAGCCAGCGGCTGACAATCTTGGTCTCGGAAGATTCTACAGACAGTGTCTGTAGAATTTGGAAATCTTCGTAAAAGCGACGCATATCGCTAAGGTTGCTGACAGAATAACCACGCCCGTATTCTTGAATCAGTGACTTAGCCAAACTATCCAGAAGCTGATCCCCATATCCCGCCCGCTTTTCATTCTTCTGGATGTCCTGTGTGATGATCCGCCCGATGTTCTAATAGAGATTTACCAGAGCGAGGTTGGCGGTCACAGCCACATGATGGCGGTCAACTTGTTCTTTTGACATCTCGAGTCAGGCAATCGTAATAAGGCATTGATCAAAGGCGTATCCTTGGCATCAGTGATCTGTGCTGAATCATGCTTAACTGAGACACACCGCCTTTTATAACAGGATGGGAGATGAAGTACTTGGGTGAAACGCCTCTATTTTATTGGGAGAAAGGCGATTGAATAAGGAGCCAACCCTTTTTGATGATGGGAGGAGAATTTTTTAATCAGGTTCGCTATTAGAGAAAATTGGTCCCCAGGGATAGTGTGAGGAATGATCAGCACTCCACAATGAGGCCGTTGGTCATTGAAAAATTGGACCGTGAGCCTGATAAAATCGTCCCTATTTCTGGTCACCAAACATCTTTTCTCCGTCGCTGCAAACTCGAGTTGCTTTCGATCCGATACCTCACACCTCCCGGCCTCATGAGCACTGAGCGCGCCAATTCCACTTTTTCTAAGTATTTCGGCAATCTTAGGGCTGAGGTCTTCATCCAGGTAAAACTTCATGAGGACGACCTCATAAAGGGATAACGCTCTCGAACCCTCTCATCATTCCATTGTTCATTCTGCTCAATGAGTCGGTCAATTTCCTGGGGATAGATCGTATAATATCCAAGGGCCGCTTTGAGCTGCTCCGCGGATAGCCAATGATATGCCTTTTGCAGCCTTTTGAAATCCTCCTTTACACTTTTGTAAGCGGCAATCACTTCCCAAACTTCAATCCCTGTTCCCGCCACCCGCGCTCTTCTTCCACCGGTCCCTTCGGCAAACAATATCCCCGGACAGCGCCTCATCTTAATGGCCTCTTGCAAGAGATCCTTTGTCACGTTTGAGAAATCCTGCCCTGTCTCTTTGACCATTTGCTCAATTTCCTTCATGGTCTCGGGCGGGAGACGTAAGCTCTTCTGCACACCTGCCATAAAAACCTCCTATGGTTGTTTGTTATTCACTATATTACATTGTCCTACAGTGAATGTCAACCATCAAGATCCAAGAACCACGTCCTCGGGGGCGCGGAGGGTCACCTCTTCTAACTTCTTGTCATCTGACGGTATTTGATCCGGTGAGGCTGATCTGCCGCAGCTCCAAGACGTCGTTTTCGATCAGTTTCATATTCGGAATAGCTTCCCTCAAACCAGACAATGTTGCTCTCGCCTTCAAATGCTAAAATATGGGTGGCGATCCGGTCAA
>DCUS01000026.1 GCA_002327885.1 Syntrophaceae bacterium UBA2208 | reverse complement strand
GGTAACATGCGATATCCCCTGAGGTGGTCTTTGGATTTTACTTGAAAATCGAGTAGCCAAATGTTTAAAGGTGCCGCTGTAAAGGTTTTCCAGCACACCCACCTCCCTTTTTATGTAATTTTATGCAACTGCGAGGTTAACTTCCCTTCCGTGAAGAGAGGAGAAGTCGGTGCATTCGATTGAATGCACCGTTTTTTTACCCATGGAAGAAAGCCGCCCCTTCTCCTTTTCTAAAGAACTGGTGGACAATTGGGGCGATGGTGCGATTCATCTTTGGGGCTTTTGCCAATTCTTCCTCTGTTGCTTCTTTGATCTTCTCAATGCTTCCAAAAAATTTTAACAACTCCTTTTGCCTCGCTTTTCCAATCCCCGGAATCTCCCTTAATACGGATTTGATCGTCTGTCTTGTCCTCACCTTTTTGTGGTAAGTAATAGCAAAGCGATGGGCTTCATCGCGGATTCGGTCAAGGAGGTGAAGAATGGGGGAATGCCTCCCTAAAATGAAGGGCTCTCTATATTGGGGATGGAAAACCTTCTCTTCAGTCTTTCTTATCCTCGAAAGTCGGGAATTTTCAACCCCCCTTTCTTTGGCTAAGCTGATGAGATCCACCTCTTCGATCTTTAGCTCCTTCAATACCTCCAGGCCCACATTTAACTGACCTCTTCCCCCATCTAATAAAACTAAATCCGGGAGATCATTCTTTTCGACCGCTTTTTGATAGTGGCGGAGCAGAACCTCGTACATCATCCCCGTATCATCCGCTCCTTCGATCGTTTTAATCTTAAAATGGAGATATCGCTCCTTATCGGGTTTCCCATTTTCAAAAAAGACCATGGATCCCACAGCGTTTCCTCCCTGAAGGTTCGAAATATCAAAGGCTTCAATCCGCCAGGGAACTTTTTTGAGACGAAGCCTCTCTTTGAGGAGCTTTAAAAGCTTCTTTTCGTCCTTTTCAAGGCTATCTTTTTTAGAAAGAAACTGCTGAGCGTTCTCACAGGCCATTTTGAGAAGATGTTTCCTGTCTCCCTTTAATGGGACAGATATCCGAACCTTCTTCCCTTTTCGTTCCGTCAACCATTGCTCAATCAGGTTTTGCTCGGGAAGGGTTTTCGGAATCAAAATCTGTCCGGGGACGAATTTGCCTTCGCGGTAATATTGATGGAGAAAAGAAGATAAGATCTCTTCGTCAGGAAGGCCTCTGGAAGGAATAGTAAATCCCTTGCCTCCTAAGAGTTTCCCTCCTCTGATGAAGAGGGGATGAATGGCCAACGTATCGTTCTGCCGATGGAAACCAATCACGTCCTGATCAACAAAATCACTTGAAATGATCTTCTGCTTTTCGATGACATGTTCAATATAGTCAATCTGGTCTCGAATCTTAGCGGCCTTTTCAAAGTGAAGTTGTTCAGATTCTTCTTGCATCTTTTTTTTCAGACTTTCAACCAAATCTTTATTCTTCCCCTCCAGGAACATTTTCACCTGACGGACCACTTCCTGATACTGTCCCCGGTCGATCTTTCCACAACATGGCCCGGTGCAACGATCCATTTCATAATTGATGCAGGGCCTGAGACGACCTGAGAATTTCGTGTCAAGACAGGTACGAATCGGAAAGAGGCGTCGGATCCATCTCAGGGTCTCCCTAAGAGAAGTGGCAGATGGGTAAGGGCCAAAGTAAAGTGAACCATCCTTCTTGATCCGTCTCACAATGGTGACGGTGGGGAAATCCTCCTCCATGGAAAGTTTGAGGCACGGGTAATTCTTATCATCCCTCAGCTTTATATTGTATCGTGGATGGTGGGTTTTAATGAGGTTGTTTTCCAAAATAAAGGCCTCTTTTTCCGTATCGGTGACAATGGTATCGATGTCTGACACCCTCTCTAACATCCTGGAGGTCTTCAAGTCTTTGTCTGCCGGCTTCCGGAAATAAGAACTCACCCGATGTTTGATATTCCCGGCCTTCCCGATATAGAGGAGGGTTCCCTTTCTATCTTTGAACAAATAGACCCCCGGATGGGTGGGGAGGCGGCTAATTTTTTGGCTTAAAGGATCCATCTTTTATTCTAATTATCTCAGATTATGTAAGAAATGCAATCCTCCAAGAAGGTTCTGAATTTTTCCCATTTGGAAAGGAGGAATGGAAGGGGATTTTCAGAAACACGGCTCACCAGGCGTCGACAGATCTATCGCTTTTGCTAACCCCACAAAGTGTTGAAAACGATTGCCTCTTCGTGAATTTGAGCCAGAAGGCAAATCCCTAATGCCTGGAGCTAAAATATTTTGTCCGAAGGGCTGGGAAGTGAGAAACGATCATTTCGTAGTGTTCATCATGATGGAGCAACAGACTCTTGTTTTCGATGACAAGGGCAGCAATAATCAGGTCCACGGTGGGGATGGTCAGTCCCTTTCTCCTAAGCGAGAACCCAAGTTCATAGGCCTGTTCCCAGACCGATAAGGTAATAGATAAAATGTCAAGACTCTCCAGCTTGATTTTCAACGCGTCCCGTTCTTCAACAGACCGGCAACCCTGAAGGAGTTCCAGTATAACGATCGGGGAGGTAACCGCAAGACCGGAGACAATGGATTGTCTCATGAATTCTTTGAGTTCCTGATTCCCTGTCTTCTTAAAACTATCGATCCAGGCAGAGGTGTCAACCAAAATCATCTCAGGGATCCTTACGCATCTTTTTTAAATCTTTTAACGTGAGCTCAAATTCTTCATAATGGCCGACCAAATCACTCAACTCTTTTCGGCGTTTTGAACGGAGAAATTCCTTCATGGCAATTTCAATTGCCCTTTTCTTGGAACGCGCTCCTGTAGTTTTCACAACTTTTTCAATAAGCTCTGCATCAATATCAAGTGTTGTCCGCATAATATCCTCATATTTTTTATGCATAAATTATAGTTAATTTTATGCATTAAGTCAAGACTTTTTTATCCCATTTTCAATTCCAACCCTTCCAGGTGGTGGATCTTATCCCGAATCTTTGCCGCTCGCTCAAATTCTAAACGAGTGGCCGCTTCTTTCATCTCCTTCTTCAATTTCTGAATCATTGCCGGAATCTCTTTGAGAGGAACATAGGCTTCTTCGATATCCGCTACGGCAGGAATCGTTAAATAGTCTGCTTCATAGATGGAAGCTAAAATATTTCGAACCGATTTCTTCACGGTCTGCGGGGTAATTTGATGTTTTCGGTTATATTCCTCCTGAATCTTTCGTCGCCGGTCCGTCTCCAGAATCGCCTGATCCATCGAGCCTGTCATCCTGTCCGCATAAAGGATCACCTGGCCATTTACATTCCGTGCCGCACGACCGAACGTCTGGATTAAAGATTTTTCAGATCGAAGGAAACCTTCCTTATCGGCATCCAGAATGGCCACCAAAGAAACCTCGGGGAGATCGAGCCCCTCCCTCAGTAAATTGATTCCGATGAGGACATCGAATTTTCCCAGGCGAAGGTCCCGGATGATCTCCACCCGGTCCAGCGTGTCAATATCGGAGTGGAGATATTTCACCTGAATTCCGAGATCCGCATAGTATTCGGTTAAATCTTCTGCCATGCGCTTGGTCAGTGTGGTGATGAGAACTCTCTCCTTTTTCTTCACTCTCTTCTGGATTTCTCCGAGAAGATCGTCAACCTGATTCTTGGCGGGTTTGACTTCGAGAAGAGGATCGCTTAAACCCGTGGGGCGGATGATCTGCTCCACAATCTTGTCGCCACTTTTCTTCATTTCATAATCACTCGGGGTCGCTGAAACATAGATGATCCGGTGAACACGTTTCTCAAACTCTTCAAACATCAGTGGCCGGTTGTCCAACGCAGAAGGAAGACGAAATCCGTATTCGACCAGCGTTTCCTTCCTGGACCGGTCTCCCCGGTACATCCCGATCAGTTGAGGAAGGGTCACATGACTTTCGTCAATGAATAAGAGATAATCTTTCGGATAGTAATCCAGTAAGGTCGGAGGAGGTTCTCCAGCCTTTCTTCCGGTGAGATGCCGAGAATAGTTTTCGATTCCCTGACAGTAGCCCAGTTCTTGAAGCATCTCTAAATCAAATTTGGTTCTCTGTTCCAGCCTCTGAGCCTCGAGGAGCTGATTCTTGGATTTAAACCAGGCGACTCTTTCTTTCAATTCCTCCCGAATGTTTTGAATGGCTCTTTGCAACCGGTCTGGGGGAGTGACATAATGGCTTCCCGGATAGATGGGAACTTTATCCAATGACTCGACCACTTTACCCCTCAGGGGATCAATTTCGGAAATGGCATCCACTTCATTTCCAAAGAGCTCAATTCGAACCGCCCGATTTCCTTCGTGGGCAGGAAAGACTTCGACGACATCGCCTCGAACCCTAAAAGTCCCACGATGAAAGTCGACGTCATTTCGCTCATATTGGATCTCTACCAATTTTGATAGGATTTCCTCCCTGGAAATCGTCATCCCCCTCTCAAGATAAAGGAGCATCCCGTGGTATGCCTCCGGAGATCCCAAACCATAGATACAGGAGACGCTGGCGACAATGATGACATCGTTCCTTTCAAGAAGAGAACGGGTGGCTGAGTGACGCATCTTATCGATCTCTTCGTTAATTTGAGTGTCCTTCTCGATATAGGTGTCCGTGGAAGGGATATAAGCTTCAGGTTGATAATAGTCGTAGTAACTGACAAAAAAATCGACCGCATTCTCAGGAAAGAGTTCTTTAAACTCGCCGTAAAGTTGAGCGGCCAGGGTCTTGTTATGAGAGATGACCAGAGTAGGCTTTTGGACCCTCTCAATAACATTGGCCATGGTGAAGGTTTTTCCGGAACCGGTGACCCCCAAGAGGACCTGATGGGTGGCCCCTTCCAGAACTCCATGGCTTAATGATTCGATAGCCTGGGGCTGATCGCCTTTGGGTTCGAAATCAGAAACCAGTTTAAATGGGTTCATGGATTCATTTTACAACAAAAGGAACATAGGGGAAAGGAGGGATTACATTGCATGCAAACCCTTTTGAGAATCTATTAAGCAGCGTTATCTGAAGGGCCCTTCAAGCTTTTTCATAGGCATTAAGAAAATCATCTCGGGAAATTCCGGCTTGCGTGCAAAT
>DCUS01000035.1:11519-19546 GCA_002327885.1 Syntrophaceae bacterium UBA2208 | reverse complement strand
CGCCTCCTTGATTCACCCATATAATCTCAGCGAATTCCTTTGCGACGCTATAATTGCTTTTCGTCCTTATATCGGAGTTCCAAGATTTGATGAAAGAGCTTGTATTTATAAAAATAGAGCAGTATAATTTTCGGAATATTAAATAGAGAGAATCAAAATGAAAGAAATAACCTCTGAAGAGTTGTTATCGTTTAACGGAAAGGATGGGAAACCTGTTTATATTGCCTATCAGGGGAAGGTCTATGACGTATCCAAAAGCCCTCTCTGGTCCAAGGGCCTTCATATGAACAGGCATCCCTCGGGGAAGGATCTTTCCGGAGAAATTTTGGCAGCTCCCCATGGGGCAGAGGTGTTTGAACGATATCCCGAGGTAGGGGTTTTGAAGAAAGGGGCCACAGAAGAATTGAAACATCTCCCCGCCGTAATTCAGAACCTACTCCAAAAATTCCCTATGGCCAAACGTCATCCTCATCCCATGGTCGTCCATTTTCCCCTTGCCTTTTTAATGGCCTCCTCTCTCTTTGTCCTTCTCCATCTTCTCTTTAAAAATGCTTCGTTTGAGATTACCAGTTTCCACTTACTCATTCTGGGAGCGATTTCCTCTCCCTTTGCTATGGCAACAGGGCTTTTCACCTGGTGGGTCAATTACCGATTGAAGCTCACTCTTTTTGTAAAGAGAAAGATTCAATTTTCTGTTCTTCTTCTTATTTTTGAGATCGTCCTCATCCTCTGGCGTGGTTTTCAACCTCAACTATCCAGCCCGATTTATTTCATTCTGATGATCCTTCTCACTCCCATTGTCGGTCTTCTCGGTTATTACGGAGGCCAGATGACGTTTCCCGCCGAAACATAGCATAGGGCAAAGAGCATAGCGCATAGCGTTAAAAACTCNNCACACTGGCTATCATCCCTAAGAAACAGATGAGAAAGGAGAGGTGATAGGCTTCGGCCGGATAAGAATTTCCAATACGTGGAAAGGATTGAATCACTTTTCCTAAAAAAGGCATGAACACCCCTGCTCCGGCCATAGTGAAGAAATTGACCCATGTCATCACCGTGCCTGAAATGGCTGAGGGGAAGAGATCCTTTGCATGAGAATAGATTAACATCCCAAAGCCACAGAAGAAACCGATAAAGAAGAAGATAAGGCCAAACCAAAAAGGATGGTTAATCTCCAGCATCCCGGTAAGAGGTAAAAGGCCGAGAGAATAGAGCCCTAATCCCGCCAGAGTGACTCCTTTTCTCGATCGAAAGATACGATCAGAGAGATAACCCCCGATAGGACCTCCCAAAGTCACTCCTATCGCTAACATGATGAGAATATGGCCGGCCTGGATGGGTGAAAAATTTTTAATATAGATCAGATAAGGTCCTAGCCATAACCCTTGAAGGCTTACAAAGATTCCGTATCTAAAGAAAGCAACGGCTCCAAATTGCCAGAAGGCTAAAGATCGGAGAATGATTCGAATCGATTGAGAAATTCCGATTTCAAGGTTGTTTTCAGAAGAAAAAAGCGTGTTTTCTCCCTTTATCTTTTCCTCTTTTAAAATCCAAAAGATTAGAAACCCAAGAAGGATAGTGATCGCTCCTGCAATCAAGAAAGTGCTTCTCCACCCAATGGTTGATGTCAGGTAAGCGAGAGGAGAGGCGGCTAAAATATTGCCAAGGGTTCCAATAGAAGAAATAATACCTGCGAGCGTAGCAAATTGTTCCGGAGGGTATCGTAATGTAAAGGTTTTAAAGGAGCCCATAAGCATGGAGGACATCCCCGCGCCGATAAGAATCCTTCCTAAGAGAGCGGTTTCAAAAGAAGCCCCGAAGGCAAATAGAAAGGCCCCGAGAGCCCCTATCCAACTGGAAAAGGCCATGATCATGCGAATACCGATCCGGTCAAGCATGGGACCCATGGGGATCTGAAGCAAAGCAAAGGAGTAGAAGAAAGCCCCTCCGAGAATCCCGAGGGTCTCGGCATCGAGGTTTAAATCTTGGATGAGGTTGGGGGCAATGACAGCATTCGAAACACGGTAAAATTGTGAAAGGAAATAGAGGGCAGCAAGAAGGACAAAGGTTAAAACAGGTCGAAAGGGTTGAGACTTTTCTATCATTTATCTCTAATATCCACCTTTCCCTGGATCATCTTCTTAATTCCGTCTTTAAAACCTTTCCAGAAGGGTTTCTCGGGAGGTCCTCCACAAACTTCACTACCTTAGGTTTTTTGTAACTGGCAAGATGACTTTTACAATATTCGATCACATCTTCTTCTTTCATCGACTCCCCTCTTTTTAAGACGACGAAAGCCTTCACCGACTCTCCCCAGAATTGATCCGGGACTCCAATCACGGCCACATCCTGGATTTTCGGATGGTGATAGAGTAATTCCTCAATTTCTCTCGGATAGATATTCTCCCCTCCGCTGACGATCATATCTTTCTTTCGATCCACAATATAGATAAATCCCTCTCTATCCATTCGAGCGAGGTCCCCTGTATGAAGCCATCCTCCTCTGAGTGTCTCTTGAGTGGCTTTACGGTCCTTGTAGTAACCCTTCATCACGTTTGGCCCTCGACAGATGAGTTCTCCAACTTCTCCGGTTGGAACATCTCTATCCTGTTCGTCCACAATCCTCACTTCCAAAAAAGGGAGAGGAGGGCCGACACACTCTCGTTTTCGAAGAGAATCCTTTGCATTGAGAATCGTAATGTTAGGGGAGGCCTCTGTGCAGCCATAGACATCGTAGATCCCTCTCGCATTCGGGAAGAGCTTTAAGAGTTTCTCTCTGGACTCATCAGGCAGAATGGCTGCTCCGGATGTACATTTTGTGATGGAAGAGGTATCGTATCTTTCCAGGTCCGGAAGAGCGAGGAGATGGTGGTACACTGCTGGCGCTCCTGAGATCACCGTGACCTTTTCTTTTTCGATGATCTCCATCACATGCTTGGGTTCGAAACGCTTGAGCAAAATACTTGTCCCTGCCATGGCCACACGAATGGTGAAATGGTTATTCAGGGCTGCCGTGTGGTAAAGGGGACCGATCACTAGGGAGATTTCCCCTTCCTTCTCCTCCCTCCCGAGAAGCGCGTTGATAAGGTTCCACAGGACATTCCTATGGGTAATGAGAACCCCTTTCGGCCTTCCCGTTGTTCCGGAAGTATACATCAACTGACATAGATCTTTTTCAGAGAGAATGAGGTCCGGTTCTTCCCTTGAAGATTTATTTAAAAGGCTCTCATAGTCGAGGACTCCGCAAGGAGGATTCCCAACGGAGATGAAAAACTTCACCTTGCTAAGCTTTGGACGAATCTTTTCAACAAGGCCTGAAAATTCATTTCCAAAGATAAAAAAGCGAGCATCTGAGTGATGGATAACGTAATGAGCCTCATCGGGAGCGAAGCGAAAATTGATGGGAGTGAAAACGCCACCCCGCTTGGCTGTCCCACAATAGACTTCCACGAATTGATTTGAATTGAAAAGCAGAGCAGCAACCTTCTCTCCTTTTTTCAAACCCAATTGAAGGAGAACATGAGCAAACTGATTGGCACGCAAGTTTAATTCTTGGTAGGTGAACCGGTGGTTCTCAAAAATAATGGCAGTTCGATCGGGAAACTTATTAGCGGTGAGGGTGAGGACTTGACCGATATTCATTGGGTCAGTAATGGAGTGATCACCACCCTTCTCTGCATTCTCTTTGACCTGTGATTCCCAAAGTTCCTTGATGTTCATTCATTGAGGATTTTTTCTTTTGATGAATTGGAGAAACAAAATCAGGCCCAATGCGGCCATACCGAAAAGATCGGTGTAAATACCGGGCTTGATCAAAGCGAATCCACCTGCCACAAGAAGGAGTCTTGGAAGTATTTTTAAGGGTCCTAACATCTGGCCCATCAGTCCAGAACCCAATGCGATGCAACCCAATATGGCTGTCGAGAACGCCCAGAGGATATTAAGAAAGTTGCCCTGCCAGATCAGCACGGGTTGGAAGACGAAGAAATAGGGGACGATATAGGCAACTAATGCGAGGCGCATTGCCGTAAATCCAACAGAGAAAGGATTTGCCCCGGCTATTCCTGCACCTGCATAAGCCGCTAATGCAACGGGGGGCGTGATCGTGGAAAGGGAGGAGTAGTAAAAGACGAAGAGGTGGGCAGCCAGTGGGAGGACTCCCAATTTTACCAATACAGGGCCGCCCAAGATGACGGTTAGGATATAAGCGGCAGAGGTAGTCACTCCCATTCCAAGGATTAAAGAGGTAATGGCAATGAATGTAAGGGCTAAAGGAAGAAATCCTTTGGAGGCTTCAATGACAATGGTGGAGAACTTAAGACCAAGACCCGTCTGGGTTACGACACCGATGACAATCCCAGCACAGGCACAGGCCGTCACCACTTCTAAACATCCAGTCCCACCCCTTTTCAAAGCCTCGATTAATTTCATGGGACCCATCCGGGTGACTTTTCTAAAAAAACTGAAAACAAAGACAGCTCCAATGGACCAGAGACCTGCCTTCATTGGGGAATAACCCAAGATAAGCCAGTAGATTAAAAGAATAGCGGGGATGAGAAGATATCCTCTTCTTTTCGATATGTTCCATAAATTTGGAAGTTCTTCCTTTGAAAGGCCTCTGAGTCCTAATCGGATCGCCTCCAGATGAACCATATACAACAGAGCAAAGTAGTAGAGGATGGCAGGAATGGCTGCCGCAATAGCGACCTGAATATACGGGATCCCCAGCATCTCTGCAATGATAAAGGCCGCTGCCCCCATAATAGGAGGCATGATCTGGCCGCCCGTGGAGGCAACTGCCTCCACCGCGCCGGCGAAAGTCGGGCGATAGCCCAATCGTTTCATCAAAGGGATAGTGAAGGACCCCGTTCCAACCACATTTGCCACAGCACTTCCTGAGATGGTCCCGAAACAGGCGCTTGAAACCACAGCCACCTTAGCAGGGCCTCCTTTTAGATGTCCTGCGACTGAATTGGCAAAATCGATAAAAAATTCACCCGTCCCGGAGGCCACCAAAAACCCTCCGAATAGAATAAAGATGTAAATGAAGGTGGCCGATACGCCGAGAGGCAGGCTAAAGATTCCTTCGGTGGTAAGATATTGGTAACTGATCAGACTTTCAAGATCGACCCCGCGATGTCCCCATAACCCTGGGAGATATTTTCCAAACAAGGCGTACAGCATGAAGACCGATGCAATGATGGGAAGGGGCCATCCCAATACCCTTCGGGTCCCTTCTAAAACAAAGAGAATGAGCATTCCGCCCAACCAGATATCCAACGGGGTAGCCGCCCCGCCTCTTAACACAATCTCTTTGAAAGTCACGATCAGGTGGATCAATGAAATCATCGAAAGAAGAATGAATAACCCATCCAAGAGAGGTATCCACCAAGCTCTCTCTCCCTTTTTTGAAGGATGGAGGAGAAAGATGAGAACAAAGGCAAAAGCCAAATGAACAGGTCTCTGTACCAATGCAGAAAAGACACCGAACTGAGCCGTGTAGATGTGAAAGATGGACATTGCCACACCTACCACCGTGATAAAAATTGCTTTCATGCGGTTCCCTTCACTCACTGTGTTAACCTTTCTATTCCCCTATTTCTATATGGGCCTGGGTCATCATATTCCCCTCAGTCTAATCTTCTTAACCACCCGAATCTGGATGATCTCTCCGCTTTGAAAAAACCGGGCAAGTTCAATCTCCTTTGTCCTCCAGAAAAGGGTATGGTTGGCCAAATCTTTAGACCCCATCATAAATTCCACCGGATTCCTCCGCTCGTTGATATTTTTCAGCTCTCCCACGCCATCGGGTCTGAGATGGAAATGTGAGTAAGCAAATCCACCACCGTTGAGGTGAGATTTAAAGGCCATATCCCTGAGAATGATCTGGTGGTGATGGTCGATCTCATAATTTTCCTGGAAAAAGGCCCGATCGTAAGAGTGAAGAAACCAGATGCTGAACCGATCCCCTGATGAGATAGGAAGGGAAAGAGAGGCCTTCGCCCTGCTGATACTCGAGACCTCCAGGCGATAGACAGGACAGAAGGCCCATAAGAGGACGGCTGCAAGGGTGACACCTGAAAAGATAAGTCTTCTCTGAATCCTTTTTGTCTTCTCCATTTTAAATGTAAAATGAACATTGATCAATGGTCAATGTCTAATGATTATTTGATCAGGCCCTTTTCCTTAAAGAATCGGATGGCGCCAGGATGAAGGGGAACAGACATTCCCTTATTGGCATTCTCCAAAAGGATTGCCTTGAATTGCACGTGGATGGCATCCAGCTCTGCCTTATGATCGTAGACCGCCTTCAAAATGTCATAGGTTAGTTCTCCAGGGAAATCTTTATGAACAATAAAGAGCCCCATCCAGGCAAGTGTGTGGTGCGGCTTGGTTATTCCACTATAAGTCCCGGCAGGAATGGTCCTCGGAAAGTATGCTGGAAATTTCTTATTAATTCGGTCTGCCATATCGGGTTCAATATCCAAAAAACGAATCTTCTTATACTGGGTCAAGTCCATCAGGGTAGGAGCAGGCGTTCCCAGGGTCACAATCCCCACTTCGATATTTCCATCCTTCATCGCCGCGGTAGCTTCGGTATGGGAAATAAATTGTTCGCGGATATCGTCATAGGTGATCCCGTATTCTTTTAAAACGAGACGGGCCATGACTTCGGTTCCACTTCCAGGAGGACCCACTGCGACTCTCAGGTCTTTTCCTTTGATATCGGAGATCGTCTTCACGGGAGATTTTTCCTCCACATAAAATTGAATGTCGATTGGATAGGTAGCGAAAAGACCTCGGAGTTCTTCGTGTCTTTCCGTCTTAAACATCTCCAATCCATTGTAAGCGAAATAGGCGACATCAGGCATACTGAGTGCCAGATCCTGAGTCTTTTTGTTAATGGCGCGGATATTCTCGATGGATGCGCCTGAAGGAATGGCGGTGGCACTGATCCCCTTGATGTATTTCGTGATGATGGTGGCCACTCCTCCTCCCAGGGGATACCATGTCCCACCGGTGCTGGCGGTTCCGATGACCAATCGCTTCTCTTGGGTTTGGCCAATACCCACCATGACAGCCAATAGCAATAAAATGATGAAGATAAAAGATCGTTTCATAGTTTTTCTCCTTTCCAGTTTAAGTATGTTCCTTTATCCAAAAGAGACTCTATAAAAAAATAGTCAATTAGTCAAGTAACCCCAGTTACAAATTCCAGCGAGGCATTAAACCCCGACGGAATTATTATAAAACGTAACCCCGCTGCAGAGCCGCGGGGGATTATTCCTAACGGGGTAAAGAGGCAGAATGATCAGCAGATTATTTCAATTGGATTTCTAAAATATACCGAACTATACTGACTGTAGAATCTATAGGAAAGAGACCCAGGCAACGGGACCCCAGGCTTTTTCAAGACAAGGGATCTATTAAATTTAAAAGAGCATTAATTGTGATTAGAGTTGAAACCACAGAATTATAATTCGCTGACTAAAAGTATTATTTAAGCTACACCTTTTCAAACATATCTTTGGGGGCGCCGCACACGGGACAGACCCAATCGTCAGGGATTTTGTTGAAAGGTGTGTTGGGGGGGATATTCCCATCGGGATCGCCTTTTTCCGGGTCATAAATATAACCGCAGACATTACATTTCCATTTTTCCATCTCATCCTCCGATCCAAACTCGCTCAATTTCAGATTTAGAAATCTTACCTCTCAAATATTATTTGAGGATTTCATCGTCATAGACTTTTTCGAGTCTGAGTTTATGCTTGGCTTCTTCATTGGCCAGAAGGGTGAAGAGTTTATTCAAATTTTCATCTTTGTTCGATTGGTTCATCTTGGTGTAAAGTTTCAGAGCACGCTCTTCCATTTTAATCGCCATGCGAAGGATGTCGGCATATGGCATATCCGACTTAAATTTTGCATCCACGATATATTCACTGATCTTGAGATCGGGGACTTTTCCGATCTTTGCCCGAGCAATTTTTTTCATATCGAGCTTTTCAAGCATTTTTCGGTGCCCC
>DCUS01000035.1:3383-11496 GCA_002327885.1 Syntrophaceae bacterium UBA2208 | reverse complement strand
CTCATTTTACGAAATACCTTCTGCGTGGTCAAGCGAAAAGTAATTAGTTTTTAGTTCGGAGTAAATCTATTATGTGATTTCATTTTAGAATTATTCCACTCCGAACTACGAACGATTGACTCCGAACTAAGTTTTTCTTAACAGCCTCATTGAACTCAGGATGACCAGGAGCGAACTGGCTTGGTGCATGATCGCCCCCAGGATCATGGTCACCCATCCCTGAGCGGATAGAAAAACGAGCACCGTGTTAAAGACGAGAGCGAAGATAATATTTTCCTTGATTACCCGAAGGGCTTTTCGGGAAAGCCGAATCGCTGCAGGAATCTTTTCAAGCTCATCAGTCATTAAAGCGATGTCGGCTGTCTCGATGGCCACATCCGTTCCCACCGCTCCCATGGCGATGCCGATGTCAGCCGCCGCTAAGGCGGGGGCGTCATTGACACCGTCACCGATCATTGCCACCACCCGTCCTTTTCTTTTCCATTCTTTTACACTGATCACTTTCTCTTCGGGAAGCAGTTTTGCTTCGTACCGGATGCCTAATTGTTTTCCAATGCGGTCGGCCACCAACGCACTATCCCCTGTGAGCATCCAAATTTCTGACACCCCTTGTTTCCTGATCTGATCGATAGCCTCCCGGGCTCCCTCCCTCAATGTGTCGGCAATGGAAATGATCCCTAAGATTTGTTGATCCAATGCGATGAGCAGAGGGGTCATCCCTTCCGACTGCTTTGCCTCCAATAACTTTCTGGTCGATTCCGGAATTTCAACCCCTTCGCTTTTCATCATTTCAGAACTCCCTGCCATAATGGTTTTGGAGTTCCACTGAACCTTTACCCCTTTCCCTCTTAGATTTTCAAAGGACAGTGGGTGTGGGATGCTCAGACCTAATGCTTCTGTTTTTTCTGTAATGGCTCTGGCTAAGGGATGTTCAGAACGTTTCTCTGCAATCGCCCCCCAATAGAGGACCTCTTTTTCATCCCTTCCGTCTAAAGGGCTTATTTCTACAACTTTTGGCCTTCCGTGTGTCAGGGTTCCGGTTTTATCCATCAAGAGGGTTTTCAACCTTCCCATCTGTTCCAGATAGGCCCCTCCCTTGATCAGGATCCCCTGCCGGGCTGCATTTCCAATGGCTGCTACCACTGCGGTAGGGGTGCCTAACACCAGCGCGCAGGGACAAGCCACAATAAGAATGGTAATTGCCCGAAGAATATCTCCGGTGACGATGAAAGTGGCAAGGGCAATGAAGATGATGGCCGGGATGAAGTATCGCGAAAAACGGTCCATCATCCTCTGAATAGGGGATTTTTCCGCCTGGGCTTCTAAGATCAGACGTTTGATCTGAGCCAATTTTGTGTCCTCCGCCACCTGCGTGGCTTCGATTTCACAAGAACCAGACTCATTAAAGGTCCCACAGTAAACCTTATCTCCGGCGTCTTTTTCAACGGGAATGGATTCTCCCGTCAAAGTGGACTGATTGATCGAAGCACAACCAGAGATAATCTTGCCATCCACGGGAATTCTCTCTCCGGGCTTGACAATCACAACCTCCGTGGGCTTCACGTCTTCAATCGGAACCTGAATTTCACGATCCTCCCGTCTTACCCAAGCCGTTTTTGGAGAAAGTTGGATTAAGGAGGCGATGGCCTTCCGGGTCTTCCCAACGGTGAGGCCTTCTAAAAATTCCCCCAAGAGCATAATGAAGATGACCGTTGCTGCTTCCCGGTAGGCGCCAACAGCCGTCGCTGAAATGGCAGCAATCGAGACCAGAGTATCCACATTTAAATCCGGGATAAGGAGTGTCTTGAGGGCGCTTTTTAAAATCGGGTAACCGCCGAGAATCAAGGAAAAGATGGCAAAGGCAGCGGGGAGGGTGGAGGGTCCCAAACTCAACCACCCGAAAATCCACGAAAGGCCCAGGGTAACCCCTGAGAGGGTGAGAAAGATGAAAGCGCTTCTCTCTCTCCAGAAGGCGCGAGTTCTTTCCGCCAGAGTCTCCCTGAGTGCATAACCGGGTTTTGTAATTGCTTTTTTGATCCGTTCTTCTTCTACCCGATGGGGATCATAATAAATCGTGGCAGAGGAGAGGACATAACTCACTTCTGCAGAGAGAACCCCTGGAACATGTTCCACCGAGCGCTCAATATTCAGAGCACAATCCCCGCAGTGAATATTCTCAATATTAACGATGATTTTTGATTTACCTTCGAACTTTTTTTCATCCATCCGCCATCACAAAAAATCGCCAGGCGCATAGAGCATCCATCCTTCGCAGTGGCCTGCGACGGAGGACAGTTAGCGCATAGCGAGGAAGTCTAATTATATTTTATTCAATCTGCTATCTGCCCTCTAAAATTTATTTTTAGTCTCCCCAACTCCAGACCCCCGTGTTATGAAGACTGTAGTACTGATCGTTGAGCAGTTTCTCATGAAGCATCTCTTCATCGGCCAATCGTTTATACATACCCTTTCCTCGAGGGTCTTGGGTCAACTCGGCCATGGAACGATAATAATCCTGTGCTTTCTTTTCCTCCCGAATAGCCATTTTCAAAGCGTCCATATCTGACAGTTGCTCCTGGCCTTTTGGCTTCTGGGCCTTCAAGAAAATTTTTTTCTTTTTAAGAGAGAACCCTTCATAGAGAATCCACTCTCCTTTTTCCTGAAGCGACTTGAAGAGGGTTTTCAATTTCTGATAATGGTTCATTTCGAATTCAGAGAGTTGTTGAAACATATCCCTCCCTTTGGGGTTCTTTGTTTGTTTGGCGGCCCTTGAATAGGCCTGGTAGGCATTCTTTTCGGCCTCCATGGCGAGTTGGATGGCTTTGATTTCCTCTCTCTTTGTCCAGGGCAAATCATGCCCACAACTTTTGCAGGTAATTTTTTTCTCCCTTTTGATCACATCAGCGACGCTCTCAAGGCCTTCGAGGGTCAAATCTGCCTCCGCCCCGCAATGAAGACAGGCAAAGGTTTCTTTTGAACTCGTTTCCATCTTTATCTCGTGACCACACTTTTGGCATATCACTTTTTGCTTCCTCTTGATGACATCCTCCACTTTTTCAAAGCCTTCAAGAGTCATATCTGCTTCAGCACCACAGTGCTGGCAACTCAATGTTTCTTTTGAACTCATCGCTATTCTCCACTCCTTTCCACAGTTGGTTCATTATTCATTAATGGGTTTATCTTTTTTGCCCACCAGTCTTGGATCGATATTGCCCGGCCCCCCGCAGTCCGGAATATAGCAGGTGACATCACTGAAGCTACAGGTTTGTTTGCAGGAAGGACATCGCTCGGGCACGGTGTCCGTTCCAAACGTGTAACCACAATTTGAACATTTCCATTGCGTCATCGTTCTCACCTCCCTTTTTTAATTGCAGATTTGAGATTTTAGATTTCGGATTTTTAAATCTACAATCTACAATCTGAAATTGTATCAGTCTTCATAAAGATTGAGATCGTACCCTAATTGAATGGCCTTCAAATTGTCTTTGAGATAGGATTTGGGTAAAAGTTTTTCCAGTTCGAGATGTGAGAGATCGAGACCGATCAATCGGAAAAGCCTGCCGAGAGCGATCATGTTGCCGAAGATCGCCTGGCCAAACTTTTCAATTCCGATCATTCCAAAAGGAACTTCCTCATCCGTACAGAGTCCGGTATCACAGATGGTTTTTTGGGCGATCAGTTGGTCGCCTTTTTGGTGGAGCCTGACGAGGATATCCGCCTCATCGATCATCGGATTTTCAATTGGTTTTTGATCATAAGTGAGGTAGGCGCTAATCCGTGTATTGCGAATTGAGGAATCGTAATCAAAGAGAAGGGTCGTCTCATAACCCAACTCCTTCAAGGCCATGGCCAGGACATGGGAGATGACCTTCACCGACTGCCCTCCCACTCCTGTAAAGACAATTCGTTTCATAAAAATTTCACTCCATTGATAGGAAACAGGAATGCTGAAAAAAATTTTATAGCGACACCTCTTTAAATCTTACCTCCCCAGGTTGAAAATCCCTCTGATCCGTTCATCCAACTCCAGGCGATCGCCCAGCATTCTCGTAAATGTTCGCTTTATAAAATTTTTTGAAGTATACCTGTTTCCTATTTTATCCTTCCTACCAAAGGAAATTTGAAGATGAGATCTTCTCCGTGCGGGGCGATGTCAAGATCGTTGGTCAAATCCTTCCCTGCGATATGACACCGCATTCTTTTTTCCCCCTGGAAGAGAGGGCTTGCTGAAATGTCGTAAATTTTTCCTTTATAGGCAATATAAAGGGGCTTTCCTTCTGTGCCATCAAAATCTTGGAGTTCCTTGAGGGTGAAGGGTTTTAAATCCTCCACCGGGGTTTCAGGTTTAACTTCCACCTTCTCCACCGGCGAAGGAACTTCTTCACTCGTAACCTTGACGATTCCGAGTTCATCCTCTCGGAGGTGGTCTTTTTCGCCCTCGACGATATGAAATCTTTCATCAAACCATTTGAACATCTGATGGGCCGTTTTATAACCCAACCTCCTTCCGTTCAGTTCGATACAGTCACTGATGATATCCACAAAACTGAACCCCTTCCAGAGAAGGGCTTCACGGATGCAAGCCTTGAAATGGTTGATGTGATAGACGGTGGTCCGGGCATAAAAATAGGGCGCCTGTTGAGTGAGGAGGCGACCCAATCGAATCGGTGAATAGGGCTCTCCGCGAGGGGAGGTAAGTGTTTTGGTTCCCTTGGGGGTGGTCGGTCCGGCTTGCCCCCCGGTCAACCCATAGATTTCATTGTCGTTACAGAAGACCGTGATGTCAGGATTACGCCGTGAGGTATGGAGCAGATGGTTTCCTCCAATGCTCGCCAGGTCTCCATCTCCGGAGAGGACGATGACATTGAGATCTGGGCGGACAGTTTTGATGGTCTCAGCGGCTGTCAGGGCTCGGCCATGGGGAGTGTGGATGGCATCGAGGTTCATATATCCGGACATTCTTCCCGAACACCCGATTCCAGAGACGGCCACCGTATTTTTGTAGTCCCAACCGAGGTCTTTGATAGCCATTGCCACATTTTTTAACACCGCACCAATCCCGCATCCCGGGCACCAGGTATGAGGAAAACGTCTCAGTTTTAAGAGTTCTTTGTAAGAACGATCCATCATATTTCTTCTCTTTTCAAACACTCTTCAATCTGACTCTGGATTGATTTAAGCTTGAAGTCCCCCCCTAAACAGGGCACTTTCATCAATTTCCGGCAAATAGCGCATTCCACCCAACTTGCATATTGCCCATCGCTGCCTTCGACCACAATGACATGCCGATAGGATTGGGTAACCTCCTTCAATTCTTTCTCCAAGACCGGATAAATTCGGATGGGCCGAAAAATGGAGAAGCGGTCTTTTAAAGATGAGATGACCCTCGAGGTAATTCCAAAGGCGATGAGTAAGGTTTGAGAATTTTTACAGGGAAGATATTCAAAAAGAGGATAGGCCTCAGCCGCTCGGTCATGGCGGTCTTTCAACTCCCGGAGCCATTCCCGGTAGATCACAGGATCATTGGTTTTCACATTTCCCATCTTATCATGGGCTGTCCCAGTAAACAGCCTCTGGCCACTTCCCAGGGGCTCCTTGGAACGGGGGACGACCTCCAACTGGATGCTTTCAAGATTCACCATCTCATAAAGATGCGAAAGAAATGCATCGGCGAGGAGGATGACCGGTGAAAGGGATGTCTCGGCGACATTGAAAGCGGTGACCGTTAAACGGAAGCATTCCTCTACGGAATTGGGATAAAAGGCGATGGGATAATAATCCCCGGCACTCCCTGCTTTGATCTGGAGCAGATCGGATTGAGCGGGTTGAGTGGGCATTCCTGTCGAAGGTCCCACCCTCATCGAATTGACGAAGACGCAGGGAGCTTCAACGACATGTCCCCATCCCAGGGCTTCCTGCATCAGAGTGAATCCCGGTCCAGAAGTTGCCGTAAAAGCTTTGACCCCGGCTAAGGAAGCAGAGATCGTGGCAATGGCTGCAGCGATTTCATCCTCAGCCTGAAGAAACCGAAACTCAGGGTGTTCTTCTGAATAGAGGGCAGCCTGTTGCAAAATCTCTGAGGTAGGGCTGATCGGATAACCGGCAAAGTAACTGGCCCCTGCCCGAATCGCTCCCTGAAAAATGCCTTCATTTCCAGAAACGAGTCGCTTCATCCTTTTTCCTTTTCATCCATCACCTCAATGGCGATATCAGGGCAATAGCGTTCACATTGGTAACAACGAATACATCCGTCCTTCTCCTCAATCTCGTTGCGCTCGAGAGAGAGAACCTGAACCGGGCAGACTTCTACACAGAGGAGGCACCGCTTACAATAGATTTCATTCCAGATTACATTGATTCTTGGCTTCATGGATTCTGAACAAGCCTCCTCCCAGCCTCAAAAGACTGTTGCAGAGCTTCCGGATGTTTTAAAATATCGCCCTTGGCCTCCACTTCCTTGAAGAGGAGTTCCCCCGCATAGTCTGCGTTGAGGACGTCAAAAAAATACTTCACTGTGAGAACGGCTCCTTCGAACACTTTCGCCCCTTTTGTCGCGCCCACAGAGATAAAGAAGCCTTTTCTCTTTTTTCCTTCTTTTCCAAAAGAAGAATCCTTGAGGAGGTATTTCCTCGCCCAGAACGCTTGACTCCGATCGATCAAGGCTTTTGCCCAGGCGGTGACGCCATAAAAAAAGATGGGAGAGGCAAGAACGACCGCATCGGCTTCCAGGAGTTTGGGATAGATTTTTTCCATATCATCCAGAATAACACAGCTTCCGGTATTGTCACATCCGTGGCATTCTTTACAGGGGGTAATGGTGAAGTCGCGGAGATAAAGACGCTCCACTGATGCTCCCTCTTTCTCGGCACCTTTGAGTAATTCTTCCAAAAGAAGCTCTGTGTTCCCTTCTTTTCTCGGACTGGCGAAAATTCCTAAAACCTTCATAAATCCTCACGATCACTTCCTGATACCCTCCTGCCTAACGGTGAGCAGGAGGAGAGGAAATTTTTAGACTAAGGGGATCGAACGGAGTTTCCTTAACCCCGTCAATGGGGGTCGGGTGATTCCCTTGTGTTGGATTAATACCTTAAAGACTTCACCCATTCCCCTCTCCGGTTCGATGAGATGTTTTAGAGAAAGCCTTAGCTGAATTCCATTCACTCCGGACATCTCTCTGGCCAAGGACTCCATCTCGCCAAGGAGACCTAACGCAATGAGGAATTGATATTGAGGGACGAGTCCTGTGAGCCGGAGACCCAGTTCCTCTCCTTTAAGAATCAGACTGGTAAAGTTGACATGAGAGGTGATGTCCTGTTCTCCGATTCGCTCATAAGGATTGTCTGAAGTCCGATGCCGACTGTAACAGAGGAGCGTTCCCTCTCTTCGATGGGGGGCATAAAGTTCTTTTGCATGATATCCGTAATCAATCGTCAGAACAAAGCCTCTCTTCAAACACCGAGCCACCTTTTCGATCCAATCTAAAGCGTTTAGATTGACCTCGGCCCGTTGACCTTCTTGGAGGGCGATGTCCATCGATCGGAAATAAGAAATCATCCTCGGATCAGAAAGCTCCCCCACCTGTTCTTTCAATCGGCTGTTTTCTTGAGTGACATAAACCTCTTTTAATTTTCCATGATCAACGACCACCCGGTGGACCGGAAATGCGTCCAGGAGTTCGTTTGAAAGGATACAACCTTCCATCCGGATCGTTCCTTTTTCGAAAGCCCCGGACTCGATCCAGAATATCTTCCCTTCTTTTTGGTATTCTCCGAGCCTTTCTTTCTGTTCCTTGAGAAAAGATGGAGCCGTTTCGATCAGATAGTAATGGAGTCGCTGGTAAAAAGCCGGAGAATTTTTCTTCGCCCATTGGAGGATATCTTCACAAAGAAATCCTCTGCCCCCACCACTCTCCATGACGTCAAAGGTTGATCCTCCCATTTGTTCTGACATCTGAGAGAGTTGGCTGGCGATCATTCCTCCGAAGAGAGGATGGACACATGGGCTGGTATAGTAATCCCCATCCCTTCCGATTTTTGTCCTTTCTGATCGATAGTAACCGTATTCAGGATGGTAGAGACACCATTCCATAAATTGAGAAAAGGGGATCCGTCCC
>DCUS01000035.1:0-3333 GCA_002327885.1 Syntrophaceae bacterium UBA2208 | reverse complement strand
GAAAAAGATCTTCCAGCCATTCAATGCCTCCATGAAAGGCATCGTGAACAAAGCAGAGGCCATTCTGATCGCATTTGATGGTCCGCGTTTCTTTCTCAGCCGCTGGTTCCGGAAGTTCATGAAGGGTTATCTGATATTTCCATTGGGGCATGTCGAATCTCAACTCCTTCCTCTTTATTTTATTCAAGCGTCACAGTATATTTGTTGACCAGGTGGTGAGGGAAGTAAGATTCCTTTGCCTTTCTCAACCCCTCTTCACCCAGATCCTGCTCTCGATTCACATAGGGAAATCCTGACCATTGATGTTCTAAAAAGGCCTGGTTGATTGTAGGGTAGAGTCCCTCATAAGCTGGATTTGCTTTTTCAATGTGGATCACAGCCGTTTCCAAGTTGAGTGGATCCCCCAATGTAACGGCCTCCACTTTACCATTGATCAAGATAGCCCCTCCCTTTACTTTTAACTCCTCAAAATGTGCAAAGGCTTCTTTAATGGCGGACGATTCATTGAGCAGTCCCGGACTGGCCTCACAATGTCGGAGATCACACCACTCGGTCTGCAATTGAAGGCATTGCGGAATCCATTCGGGAGTAAGTGAGATATACTGGTAGGCGTATTTTTCTTTAAATTGTTTGATATGGTTCCTTTTTCGATGGTATTTTCTACCCTTTAATTCAATCAAATCTTGGGCCAGATAAACATAATCGCATTGGCTTCGATCAAGTTCCATTTTCATTTCTGATGCTTTCCAATCCACTTGTCCCACGACTGCTTCAGGGACACGGACAATCTTGGGATGCATTGTTTTTCCCACAAGATATTGAAGCAAACGCTGATAACATTGTACCATATCTCCCTCTCCAAGGGGAGGAAAGAAAAAGAAATTCTCTTCCTGGTTGGCAAGAAGACAGAGAAAGTTTTGAAGACGACTGATTTTGGTTTGGTAGCACAGTCGCCAGATGAAAAGGTTGGTAAAGTTAAATTCGGAGATCTGTGGGGGAGAAAGGGTGAAGAGGTGGTCGAAGAGAGGTTTTTCTTCGAGATTTAATTCTTTAAAAACGGGAAATTCCGGTACATTCCTCCACAATTCATCCATAAAAGATTAAACTCCTTCCTCCATCATCGAGTCAAATGGTTGACCATTGTGCAAACTTCTTTTAGATTAAAGGGCTTATAAATAAAACCATAGACCCCTGCATCAATGGCCTCTTTGAGGAAGGGATCCCCTCTTTCAGAAACGATTAGAAGGATTCTGGGTCGGTGGGATTTATAAATTTCGAGAAAAAGTTCTTTTTCCTTAACCCCGGGGCTATCAATATTTAAGATAATAATATTGAAATATTCCTCAGAAAAATGGGGTCTAACCTGATAACCGCTATCTAATGTAATAACCTGGTAACCTTCTCTCTCCAGGCATTCCCTTAAATAACCCCGGCTTGCGAGATCGTGATCGACAATACATATTCTGCCCGCCATGATGATTCCCTTCAGAGTTGGATTGGTTGATTATTGTTGAGAAGGGAATATCAGCGTTTCTGTTCAAGTCGATTCTCCAAGATCACTTTATCCACGATTTCGCCGCAAAAAATGCATCTCCATCCGAAAAATTCTTCACAGATGCCATAGAATTTTTCGAAAACCATTGTTCCGCCGCAACGATAACACTTCATTTCAGTCCTCCAAATATTATTTTTACTATTTTATAAAGCAATTTTTGTACCAAAAATTGCTTTTCCAGAAATATCAATGGGTTAGCTATTTTTATTCGAAGGAAGATTTGGGATGGATGTTAGTTCAGATTAAAAATTTGTATAGTTTTAAACAGTTGATTTTAAAATTCGGAGTTTATTGATAAATATATCTTTTATATTTCAATATTTTATGTGTATGTCTATTTTTGGACAGTCTTGTATTAACTTTGTTCTTTTTCCAACCCATATCGCTTCATCTTCCCATAAAGGGTAGATCTGTTAATATTTAATTTTTTCGATGTCTTAAGTATATTCCAATTGGCTTCTTTTAAAGTTTTTAGGATAATGTCCTTTTCATAATCTTGAAGGGTGATAAGTTCTTTTGTTGATATTGGCCTTTGGAGAATGGATTGAGGAAGGTCTTTCGGAAGTATTTTATCCTGTTTGGAGATTGTGATTGCATGGTCAATCACATTTTCTAATTCCCGGACATTTCCTGGCCAAGAATGTTTAAGAAGGCTCTCCATAACCTCAGAAGAGAAACTGGTGACTTCTTTTCCCCTTTCAAAGTTGAATTTTTTTAAGAAATGAGACACCAGAAGGGGAATATCATCTTTTCTCTCACGAAGAGGTGGGACTAAAATGGGAATGACATTGAGTCGATAATAAAGATCCTCCCGGAAGGTTCCTTTCTTCATCTCTTCCATCAGATTTTTATTTGTTGCGGCGATCACCCGAACGTCCACCTCCAGGGTCTCCTCTCCGCCGACTCTTTCAAATCGGTGATCCTGCAGGACCCGAAGGAGAAGAATCTGGGTGGGAGATGAAACCTCGCCGATCTCATCGAGGAAGATCGTTCCCCCCATTGCCATTTCAAATCGGCCAATCTTTCGTCGGATGGCCCCGGTGAAAGACCCCTTCTCATGACCGAACAGTTCGCTTTCTAAAAGGTTCTGAGAATAGGCCGAACAATTGGCGACCACAAAGGGTTTGTTTTTCCGATGGCTGTTGAAATGAATCGCCCTGGCGATCAGTTCCTTTCCCGTACCGCTTTCTCCCTGGATGAGGACCGTGGAGTCCGTGTTCGCAATGTCCGAAATCAACTCAAAAATCTCTTGCATTCGTGAATTTCTTCCGAGGATATTCCCAAAACTGTATCGTTTCTCCAGGGCTTGGGTGAGGAGGATATTCCTTTGCCTCTCCATCTTCAGCTCATCATGGAGGTCTTTGATCCGAAGCATCACTTTCACTTTGGCGAGCAGTTCTTCATTAATGAAAGGTTTGGTGAGGTAATCGTCCGCCCCGAGGTTGAGGCTGTTGATTTTATCCTGAAGACTGGTTCGAACGGTGAGAATAATGACGGGGATGAATTTCAATTTTTCATCCTCTTTGATCTTAAGGCAGATATCTCTTCCATCCGCATCGCCCAACAGGATATCAAGGAGAATCAGGTCGACAGGTGTTTCCATTTCTGGAATCTTTGACCCCTCCATCTCTAAGACCCTCATCGCTTCATCCCCGGAGAGGGCGGGAAAGACCTGATATCCCTCCGATTCCAGAAGGGTAGTGATCATCTCCACGGTATCCTTCTCATCCTCGACGACCAATATTTTGTTGGCCTTTTTTTCTTCCATGGTCACTCTT